>JABLXD010000002.1 GCA_013178285.1 Methanofastidiosum sp. | reverse complement strand
AGAAGGCCAAATAATTGTGTCAAGAGATCTCCAAAGAAAGGGTATATACCCCCCAATAGACGTTCTTCCTTCTCTATCAAGATTAATGAGTAAGGGAATTGGTAAAGATAGGACAAGGGAAGATCACAAATCAGTTTCAGACCAACTTTATGCAGCATATGCCGAAGGAAAAGACCTAAGAGGGCTTGTTTCAATTGTAGGTAAAGAATCTCTTTCTAAATCTGACAAACAATTCTTGGAATTCGCAGACGATTTTGAAAGATTATTTGTTGCACAGAATTCTAATGAAAATAGAAAAATTGAAGATACACTTGATATCGCCTGGAAAATATTGTCTAAATTGCCCGAAGATAAACTATTGAGGGTAAGTGATGAATTAATTGAAAAGTATATGAAGGGATTTAAGGATGCCTCAAATAAAACCGACGAGATCTGAACTTATAAAATTAGGAAGAAAAATTAAACTTTCTAATACAGGGTATAAAATCCTTAAAAAGAAAAGAGATGGCCTAGTCATGAAACTTTTTGATATGGTTGAAGAGGCCAAAGAAGCTCAAGAAACTCTTGAAGAAAGTTACGAAGTTGCAAAAAAGTTACTGGGCATGACTTTGGCCTTCGAAGGAGAAATAACTGTTGCTTCATGTGCACTTATAAAAAAAGGAACTCCTGAATTTTTTTTAGAAGGGCAGAATATAATGGGGGTACAAGTTCCAAAAATATCCGATTTATCCGTTAAAACAGAGATAAAAGAGAGAGGATATAGTATATTATCTACCTCTTCAAAGATAGATGAAACAGTTGAAGAATATGAAAAAGTACTTGAATATGTGGCTAAAGCAGTTGAGGCGGAATCAACTCTAAAAAAAGTATTAAATGAGATCGAAGTTACAAAGAGAAGAGTAAATGCACTCGATACTAAAATTATCCCTAAATTAGAATCCGAAAAAAAATTCATTGTGTTTAGATTGGAAGAGTTAGAGAGAGAAAATACCTTCAGACTTAAAATGATTAAAGATAAAAAATCCAAAAAAAGGTCTTAATTAGATAAAGTTTTAAAAAAGAATACAATTATAATATTTATGGATAGAATTACATTAATTAAATTAGTAATTGTAGTTTCAATATTGCTTCTTGGTATTTATCTTGTCTATCCTATCATCCCAGGTATAATCGGAGGATTGATTTTCTCATATGCATTTACTCCCGTTTACAATTTTATTTACAAAAAATTAAAAATGAGAAGTTTGTCAGCGGCGCTGACAACTTTGTTTATATCTGCGCCATTCATAATTACATTACTGTATGGATTCTATAAAGCTGTAGAACAACTCACGTTTGTTACCCAAATTTTAGAAAAAGAAACTCCAACGACAATCTTTGATCTATTAGGCTTAGAAGTAAAAACAAGCCCTTTCTATGGGTTAATATCTGAAACATTTCCCCAAATTATCAATATTTCTGATTTTTTTTCTAGCACTATGGGTCAACTTCCCCTTACTTTAATGAATGTTGTAGTCCTATTCCTCTCCCTATTCTATTTTTTGAGTGAAAAAGATAAAGTTGAAAATTATTTTGAAAAAATAGTTCCAGATCGTTACAAGAAAGAGATTCTTGAAATACTTGGTCCAACTAGGACTGTGATCAATGGCTTGATTTATGCCAATGTTATGAGTGCAATGATCATAGCATTACTTGCCACAATCGGTTTTTTAGTAATAGGCGTTCCTTACTCATTTCTTTTGGGCTTATTAACGGGATTGGCCGCCCTTTTGCCAGTTGTTGGTCCTTGGACCATATTCTTGCCTGTTGGATTTTATTACATTTTAGTTGGAGAAATAGTTCAAGGTCTAGCAATATTACTATATGGAGTTGTAGCTCTTTTTATACTCTATAATTTCTATATTTTCCCAAAACTTGGAGGCAATCAAGCACAGTTACATCCCTTTATAGTATTAGTTGGATTTTTAGGTGGAGCCTATATGTTTGGAGCGCTTGGGATTTTATATGGGCCTATAATCCTTGGTTTATTGAAAGGTCTTGCCGAAGGTATCTTTAAAGAACCAACAGTTAAAAGAAAGTTTTTTAAATTATAGTAGCGCTTTCTTTATGTTGATTTATATGGACGATTCAATATTTTCAGAGACTGCAAAGAGAGTAAAGGCATCAGAGATTAGAGAGATTCTTAAGCTAACTCAAAGACCTGGTATAATCTCACTTGCAGGCGGTCTCCCAAATCCACAAACTTTTCCATTGGAAGAAATAAAAAAGATTACAAACGATGTTTTAAATTCGAATAACAATGGTTTGCAGTATGGTCTAACTGAAGGTGATCCTGAGTTAAGACAGTATATTGCAGGGATGATGTGTAATTATGGAATTACCTGCACTCCAGACGATATTTTAATAACTCATGGATCTCAACAAGGATTGGACCTAGTATCCAAGATTTTAATCAATCCTGGAGACATTGTTATAGTTGAAGCACCTAGTTACCTTGGCGCTTTAAGTGCATTTAGATCATATCTATGTGACTTCGTTGATGTACCATCAGATAACGATGGGATAAGGACTGACTTATTAATCGAGACTCTTGAGACTCTAAAAGAGGATGGAAAGAAACCCAAATTACTTTACTTAGTTCCTAACTTCCAAAACCCTACAGGCATCACAACAAGCGAAAAGAGGAGAAAAGAAATAATTAAAATTGCCAATGACTATGATCTTGTTGTAATAGAGGATAATCCATATGGTGAGCTGAGATACGAAGGGGAACATCTTAAAGCAATAAAGTCATACGATACAGAAGGCAGGGTAATTTATTTAGGTACTTTCTCTAAAATACTTGCACCAGGATTTAGAATTGCATGGGCAGTAGGCAATGGAGAATTGATGAAGAAAATGGTAATCGCAAAACAGGCGGTAGACTTACATACAAATGCATTTGGTCAGAGAATAGCTGCAGTCTATTGTCAAAACTACTTGGATAAACATCTAGTTAAAATATTGAACTTCTATAAAGTCAAAAGAGATGTAATGCTTTCCTCATTAGATGAATACATGCCAAAAGAATGTAAGTGGACAAAACCTGAAGGTGGAATGTTCAATTGGATAGAGTTGCCCGAATATGTGGATACAAAAGAGATGTTTACAGATGCAATTAATTCTAATGTTGCATATGTCATTGGAAGTGCATTCTATATAGAAGATACTCTGGGTAGAAATACAATGAGATTGAATTTCTCCTTCCCAAAGGATGAAGAAATAAACCTAGGCGTTAAGAGACTTTCTGAAGTTATTAGGAGATGGCTTTGATGAAAACACTCGTCGCTTTAATATCTACTGGGAAGGGAACATGGGGGCATGTAGGAAGGCTAATCTCGGAAGAGTGGGATAAAATTATAATTGTAACAAATGATTTTGGTCGAGAAAAGTTCAATCCGACTAAAGATGTAGAATGGATAGTTGTAAATCCTTCCATGCCGATTGAGAATATTAAAAATGCAATAAGAGATAGACTTCCAAAAGATATTGGTGACGAGATCTATGTTAATTTAATTTCAGGCTCTGGTAAAGAACATATGGCTTTACTTTCACTTCTAAAAGATATGGGAAAAGACTACAAGTTCATTTCTCTCACCATGGACGGAATAGGATACTTCTAAAGGTGAATTAATGAAAATAAATATTCCATATAAGAAAGAAAATGTTTTGGTAGAAATACCCGATAAAAATCTCCTAGGAATTGTTGAGCCAAAAGAAGTCAAAGGCTCAGCAAAGGAAAATGTATTGAAAAAGTCAATTGAAAATCCAACAAAAAATATCCCTTTAAACGATTTCTTAAATAAACATAAATCCATACTATTCTTGATTAATGATGGTCAGAGACCCACTCCTACTAAGAAGGTATTGGATACAATTTACCCCATAATGAAACCATACATGCATAAAATAGAATTCATGATTGCAACAGGCTCCCATAGGGTTCCAACAGAAGAGGAATTCAATAATATCTTTGGGCCTTATTATAATGAGTTTAAACCTAAAATAACTGTTCATGATTCTAGAAATGATGCAGTTCTCCAGTATATCGGAAAAACAGAAAGAGGTACAGAACTCTTTATTAATAAGAAAGTATTGGAAAACGAAGCAATAGTTACAATAGGATCTTCTGAGCCTCATTATTTTGCTGGTTATACCGGTACAAGAAAATCATTTTTACCCGGGGTATCATCGATTAAGACAATTACAGCAAATCACAAACATGCACTATCTCCTAACTCCAAAACTTTATCATTAAAGGGCAACCCTGTTCATGATGATATGGAAGATGCTGTAAGGGAGATAATGAAGATTAAACCTAACGTCTTTGCAATTAATGTCGTTGCAGACGGAGAAGGAAACATCTTCGATGCACAAGCGGGGGATATGATTGATATTCTTTATGAATCTGCCAAAGCAGTTGACAAATTGTTTTGTGTTCCTGTACCGGGAAAAGCAGACATAATAGTTTCTGTAGCCCCCTATCCAATGGATGTTAGTCTATATCAGTCCCAGAAAGCATTAGAAAACACAAAACTTGCTTTGAAAGATGGCGGCATCATAATTCTTGTTTCAAGTTGCAGAGACGGGATAGGAGACAAGACATTCTATGATTTGCTTAAGAATAACGATACGCCTGATGAAGTAATAAAAGCTACTGAACAGAATTATGTTTTAGGATACCATAAAGCCGCTAAAATTGCTGAACTTGTAACATGTGGTGAGATCTGGGCAATAACTGATCTTGAAGATAAAGTTTTAGAAGAAATTTTTATAACACCACACAATTCACTTCAAGATTCAATAGACAAGGCAATGGCTAAAAAAGGCCAAGATGCTAAGGTATTGGTCTTTCTAGATGGAAGCTCTACAGTTCCTCTAGTTTAATTTTTATTATTTTTTAGATTTGGGAATAAATGGGCATTAATTTCGGAAAATTCTTTTATAAATAAACATTGGTTTCAATTTAAATTAATAACATCTAAGGCATATCCAAAAATATAAATCAAAAGATAAACATATAAACATAATAAATTGAGCTTACTAGAGTTACATGGACAAGGATAAAAAAATACTCCTTTGGCTTATAGCAGGTTCTAGAGGTGGCTTAAACAGGGCATTAATATTGAAGTATCTAATTTCAAGCCCTTCAAATGCTAACAGGATCTCTATTGCCACAGGTATAGAATACAAAACTGTCCAGCATCATTTGAATATATTGGAGAAAAATGGTCTTTTATCTGTAGTTGGAGACAAATATGGGAAGACTTATTTTCCTTCAGAGTTACTTGATAAAAATATTCATAACTTTAATGAAATTTGCAAAAATATGGGGTTAGATGACAATGAATTTAAAAATAAATAAGTCTTTAGCATTATCTGCGGTAGGATTTATTCCAAAAAGATTAGTTCAAAATGGAGTTTGCGAATATCCTTCCTGTAGCATTTGGGAGAAAGGGTATATGTTTCAACTAAAATACGCTCTTTCTTTAATTAATATTGGATTAATTTTAGCCGTGTTTGTTCTTTATGCCAATATTTATAGAAAGACAAAATCACCCTTTTCCCTAGGCTTAACAATTTTCTCCTTTGCATTTCTTGTCCATATTTTAACTTCAAGCCCCTTGTTACACTCTATATGCGGGTTCAAATCAACTGGTCTTGGACCATTTTTAATACTCCCTGATATTTTTACAACAATAGCTTTAGCTATACTTGTATATCTAACAACAAAGTAAATTAACAGCCACCCAAAACCTTTAAATGCTAGTTAGAGAGTTTTATAAAAACTGTATTAAATTAATATTAATATTATGGTGATTTTTAATGGATGCGCCAAAACCCTTAATCATACAAGGAGACAGGTCGATGTTCCTCGAGGTAGCCAATCCCTTGTACGAAGACGCTAGAGATGATATTTCAAGATTTTCCGAACTTGAGAAAAGTCCTGAGCATATACATACGTATAGACTTTCTGACCTTTCACTTTGGAATGCATCTGCAGCCGGCTTAACGAGTGAGGAAGTTATCACTATTCTTTTGAAATATTCAAGATACGATATACCATCCAACGTTATAACTGACATTAAAGATATAATGTCAAGATTTGGCAGGCTTTCCTTAAAAAAGATCAATGAGGATCTAGTTCTTTTTTCTCAAGATGATCTTCTTATTAAAGAAATTCAAAATAATGAACGTATTAAGAAATATGTCCTTGATGCAATAGATAACAATACCCTTAGAGTAGATGCCAACAGTAGAGGATTTTTAAAACAGGATTTAATTAAAATTGGATGGCCTGCACTCGATTTGGCAGGTTATGAAGATGGCGATCATTTAGAAATTAATCTTTTAAGTACTACAAAAAGCGGCATAGATTTCAAATTAAGAAAATACCAAGAAGATGCAGTAAATGTATTCTATAGAGGGGGAGGGGTAGAAGGAGGAAGTGGAACTATAGTCCTCCCATGTGGTGCTGGTAAGACTGTAATTGGTATGGGTGTAATGTCTAAAGTTAAGACCAATACGTTGATTACTTGTCCTAACGTCATTGCCGTTAGGCAGTGGATTGATGAAATACTGGATAAAACAGATATCACTCCAGACAAAATAGGCGAATATTCCGGAGAAGTAAAGGAAATAAGAGAAATAACTGTAACAACTTATCAGATTCTAACATATAGGAACAAGAAGGATGAGGAGTTTACGCATTTCAATATTTTTGATAAGAAAAACTGGGGCCTTATAATCTATGATGAAGTTCATTTACTGCCCGCGCCAGTATTTCAAGTAACTGCACATATACAATCAAAGAGAAGGCTTGGTTTAACTGCAACGTTAGTGAGAGAAGACGGAAGAGAGAAGGATGTATTCAGTCTTATTGGGCCCAAGAAATTCGACATGCCTTGGAAGAATCTTGAACAACAAGGATGGATCGCTGAGGCGATATGCTATGAGATTAGGGTTCACATGCCTGAAAAGTCCAGGATAGTATACGCAACGTCCGATGATAGGAACAAGTATAGAATAGCTGCAGAAAATCCCTTCAAATATGAGATAGTTAAGAGAATAATTGAGCACCATAAAAATGATAGAATTCTTATAATTGGTATGTATATAGAACAGCTTGAGAGGATTGCTGAATTTCTTAAAGCCCCACTAATAACAGGTAAAATACCAAACAAAGAGAGAGAAAGAATTTACTCTGATTTTAGAAAGGGCAATATAAATATCCTCGTTGTATCTAAAGTAGCTAATTTTGCAATAGATCTACCTGACGCAAATGTAGCCATTCAAGTCTCAGGAACTTTTGGATCAAGGCAGGAAGAAGCACAGAGATTGGGAAGGATACTAAGACCAAAGAAAGATGGTTCTTCTGCAAAGTTTTATTCGATAGTCACTAAAGATACAAGAGATCAGGAATATTCTTCAAACAGACAAATATTTTTAACAGAACAGGGCTATAAATATGTTATAGTCGATGATCACAACATGGATACCATATTAAAGTGATAAAATGATTGAAGGAACAATTGATGCTGGAGCTTGTGGATTTATCAACAAAGTGAAGGTAAAAAGAAAAGGCCTTGGATTTAAAGTTGAGATAGAAACTAAATGCCAATTAGTTCAAAAATTTGCCGAAGATATTGAGACTTTAGACAAAGATGTAGTTTTCAAAAAAATGCCCATAAACCCTGTTTACCAAAAAGCGGATATTTTACATGCGGTATGCCCCGTTCCATGCGGTGTATTAAAAGCATGTGAAGCTGAAGCAGGATTTGCTATTAAGAAAAGTGTAAAAATAGATTTAGAAGAAAAAGAAGAATAAAAATAAATTTTTATTTATTTTATCCAAGGCCTATTTTAAAACCGCCACCGCCTGCTCCGCCACCAGAGGGCATGAATGGTAAAAGCCATTGAGCAAGAGCCTGTGCACATCTAGTTTGTATGTATACTTTTCCATTACCAGATACATTTGCAATAAGGCCTTCTCCGCTTAAGATTGTGGATTTCCATCCTCCAACTCTTTCTATATTATAAGTAATTCCACTGGAAAATGCGACAAGGTGACCAGTATCAACTTTAAAAGATTCTCCTTTTAATTCTTTTTCAATTATAGATCCGTAGTTAGATATGAATAGATCTCCTACCCCCTCAGCTTTTAGGAAGAACAGTCCTTCTCCAGAAACTAAACCTTTCAATCCTTGGAACTTTGTATCAATAGTAATTTCTGGGGAACAGCACATGTAAGCTCCTCCTTGTAGGAACCATGTTTCTCCTTTCATTTTAATGTGTGTTATATCTCCTGGGTACCCAGGGGCAAAACTAATTGATCCTGGTCCATTGCTAGTAAAAGTGTTCATAAATAGAGATTCGCCACCAAGAACGCCCCTCTTTAAAGCTCCACCGATTCCCCCCTTCATTTCAGTCTTTAGACTTACGTTGGGAGACATAGTCACCATTGCACCAGCTTCTGCAACTATTGATTGTCCACTCTTCAGATTAATGTTTAGTATACTAAAAACAGGCCTGTCTTTAATTTCAAAATCGTATCCTTGTCCACTGCTTCCTGAAAATCCAGGATTTGCAGGGGCACCAGTCCCCAATTTAGCACCGCAACCAGTACAAAATTGGCTACCATCTGGGTTCTGTGAACCACAACTTGCACAAAATGTCATTGAAATCACCAACATCTATGAATTCTTTTGTATTTAAATACTTTTTGAAATATTTAGGATATTCAAATTATTTTATTTATATATGGAGATTATCCTCAATTATTTTAAATTTATTAACAATATCTATAAATCAGAGCCCAGAATTTATTTAATAAGATTTCAAAACATTTAAAAAGAATATAAATTTACTGATTTATAGATTGAACATGATTAAAGTAAAAATATATGCCGAATATAGGGACATGTTAGGAATAAATGAAGTTGATATAAATTGCGATCAAATGACCTTCAAAGAAATAATCGAGTATATATCTTCTAAATACAACAAAGAATTCTTAACTGCTACAATTCAAAATGGCAAAATCACTGAATATATGCTTGTTATGGCAGGAGACAGAATGCTTACTTCTATAGATGAAAAAATAAAATCTGGCGAGACATTGAAAATACTTGCTACAGCACATGGAGGCTAAAATTATTATTTTTTATCTTTTAATAGAGAAAAAAGGAATTTAATAAGTTTAGGAATTGTTATAAGCTATTATTGGGCCCTATTAATGATTTAAAGATATTAAATTGTTTATTTTATTTCCTTCTGAAACAATTATATCCGAAACTTTAAAATATATATTAAATTATTGAAGTTCGATACAGATGAAAGTATGGATTGACATATCAAATACGCCACATGTAAATTTTTTTAAAGGAATTATAAAGACCTTTGAGGCAAAAGGTCACGAAACTTTTGTTACCTCTAGGGATTTTGATGGTCTATCCGCTTTATTGAATTTACATGGAATAGAGCATAATGTAGTAGGTAGGCATGGCGGTTTCTGTAAAAAATCAAAACTAATTGAGAGTTCAAAGAGGATTCTAGAACTATCAGAGATAATTAATAGCGAAGATATTGATTTAGCATTATATAAACATTCTGTTGAAGGTGCCAGAGTATCATATGGGCTTGGGATCCCTTCAATTTGTGTATTAGACAATGAAACTGCAGTTGCTCAGAATAAGCTTATGTTGCCTTTATCTTCAAAAGTTATTGCACCTGATGCAATTCCTCTCGAAGAAATAACGAGATATGGCGTTGATGAAAGTCAAGTAATTCGTTTTAATGGTTTTTGTGAGATTGCAAATGTTAGTGATTTTGAATATGATGATTCTTTTATCTCCCAATTGGGACTTTCAGAGGACAAATTTACAATTGTTATGAGGCCAGAACCTGTAAAGGCAAATTATTACAATGGCAACAAAGATAAAACAATAATTAAGGCAATACTCGAAAAAACAAAATCTCTAAAGGAGTTCCAGTTTGTGGTCTTTCCAAGATTCGAAGAGCAGAAATCTGTTTTTGATTATGATAATGTTATCGTGCCAGAAGAACCTGTTGACGCCTTAAGCCTTATGAAATATTCTGACCTTGTTATAAGTGCTGGAGGCAGCATGAATAGGGAAGCAATAGCCCTAAACACACCGGCCCTTACAACTTATCCAGAAAAACTTTTGTCAGTCACAAAGAAAATGATAGAACAGGGGCTCAAAATTCATTTATTAGATCCTGAGAAGATAACTAAGTTTATAGAGAAGGACAACAATTTAGATGTCTATCACGATAAAAATAAAAAAATAATTTCTAAACTTGAAAATCCTATAGATGTCATCTCAAGAGAAATCAAATCTCTAGGACTCTAATGATTGGTATTTTTTCTTATATTTCCTCTGTAGTAGGATGCAAATATCCCGACAAATGATAATGCTGTAAATATGGTAAATGCAATTTTAACGGCCGATAAGAAATTGGGGTAGTATTGCGGTGTAATTTCAACTCTTCCGATTATTATTGCAAATACTACCATTGCAATAGCCATACTTGACATTTGGCCAATCAACCTCATTGTCCCAACCATTGCGGAAGCTATGCCGTAAAATCTTTTCTCAACACAACTCATTATAGAGTTCATATTGGGCGAAGAAAATAAGGCGTATCCGAATCCAACTAGAATACAATTTATTATTATAAATATCAAACTTGTTTCCTGATTAAGGAATGAAAATATAAGCAATCCCAAAAAAGTAATACTCATACCTGTGGTAGCGATTATCCTTGGTTCTATTCTATCGGATAGTCTACCTGCAAAGGGTGAAAAAATAGCCATTACTAAAGGCTGAGCCAATAAGATTGCCCCTGCTTTTTGAGGCCCAAGATCCTTGATATACTGCAGATACAAACTCAGTAAAAATGTTATTCCAAATGTGGCACTGTAATGGATTAAAGCTGCCAAATTTGAAAAAGTGAATCCCCTATTATTTCTAAATATCCTGACATTTAACATGGGGCTATCGAATCTAATTTCCCAATATACAAATATCAAAATAAATAAAATTCCTCCTAAAATAAATCCTGCTCCTTGAATTGAGGGTAGGAGGGAGAATCCATAGATTGCCATACTGAGACTCAAAGCATAGATTACTGTTCCAACATAGTCCATTCTTTCATTTCTAGCTTCTGCCCATTCGCCCTTAATAAAACTTGTAACAAATGTAGTAACTACACCCATCAGAACACTAGCAACAAAAATACTTCTCCATCCAAAATTTTGTGTCAGAATCCCGCCTATAAATGGTCCCATTGAGAGGCCCAAGTAAACTGCTGAAACTGTAAATCCTATCGCCTTGCCCCTTTCACTCAGTGGAAATGCGGAGGTAACTATGGCAACACTTGTTCCAAAAACCATACCAACACCTATCCCTGTAAGGACTCTCGAGACCATAAGTAAAGAAATAGAATTAGAGATTGCCGAAATCAGAGTGGCTATAGTGAAGATGACAATACCATAGGCAAATATTTTCTTTCTCCCATAAAGATCTGCCAATCTTCCTGTGGGAACTAAAGATATTGCCGCAGCTAACAAATAAGATGTTGAGACCCAACTCAATAAAACTGCATCAATGTTAAATTCATTACCAATTGCAGGTAACGCAATGTTTATGGATGATCCCATAAAAGCTGTTATAAAAGAAGCTAAAGATGCGACGATCAGAATAAATTGATTATTGTGATTTTCTTCCATAAAATTCCCTCTAATTTAATATACTTAAGATTTAATGATTACAATTTAAATTTAACTAAATAAAAAATGTTTTGTATACTACAAGTGAAGTAAATAGTAGGCCGCCGAGACTTGTATTAACATACGGTAAATACCAGTACAATTTTTCAATCTTCAGTTCCTTTTTAATTAGCAATAAACTTGGAAAGAGAGGATATAAAAGAACTAGATAGCTTAATGGATTGTATCCAGCTGAAACTATCACTATGGCAGATAAGGCGATCCAGAATATAAGACATAATAGGAGAGATGCCTTTTCTTTTATGAAGACAGGTGTAGTAGTAATTCCTGCTTCTTTGTCATATTTTATGTCAGGTATAGCGGAGAAAATGTGCATAGCAGCTATGTGGAAGAATGAACCAATCATAAAAATAAACGGAGGCAATGTTTTACTAGCCATATAATAACTAAAAATTCCTGGCATTACATACAAGTAATTTGAAGAGAAATCTAGGAATGGAACCTGTTTAAATCTTAGAGGCTTTGCACTGTAAAAATAGGACAAAAATAGGAATATCAAGAAGAGTATTCTTTCTATATTGTCTTGGAAGATCATTAATACTATGCTTACTAATCCTACAAAATATAAAGTCCTGAGTAGACCTTTTCTTTCCTTATCCTCTACTCTGTGTTCCTTTTCTTCTTTTTTCGGATTGTTTTTGTCAGTTTCTTTGTCCCAGTAATCATTAACACCGTATATGAAAATATTTGCTAAAAGAAAAAAATAGATCAGATATACATAATAATTGATTCTAAAAAAGTCAAAAATATTGTTGAATCCTAAGGCATAGCCTACAACGTAAGTTCCACCAGTATAAATCCAGAATCTGAATCTTGAAATTTTAAAAACTAATTTCAATGAATTTATCAAATTATCCCCCTCTATTCAGAGAGATAATTAAGTGTAAGTCTAAGGTCTTTTAGCTGGTCACTTTCCCTTAAGAGAATTGCGTTATACGCTATTGTTGATACTATTCTTGAAATAGTTGGTTTTACTTTTTTCTTGTAAACTATAAATGGATCTTTGCTTATTGTTCTGCCTGTCCAGTTGTACATATCCGATGCAGTTTTTATTGGTATAAGATATCTCTTAGGGATATATGCAAATCCTTCTTCAGCCTTTTTTTGCCAATCAAAGTAAGTATCCAACTGCTTTTGTATAAATGCCTTAAATTCATTGGGCCTTGCCTTTGTATCCTTAAGCTCTAAGCTTGGTAGTTTGAACTCTTCAAGGTCTTCTTGAGAGAAATAAACTCTTCCCAATACTAAATCTTCAGAAATATCCCTTATGAAATTGATAAATTGCATCGCCCTGCCAAGATTTCTGGCTGCAGTAAAGGAATATTCATGCAGGTCTAAAATTCTCGCCATGAATAGGCCTATGACTTCTGATGATCCATAAAGATAAACCATTAATTCATCAAGATTCTTGTAAGTAGATTTAGTAATATCCATCTCCATTGAATTTAAGAATGCATCAGCCCATTTTGGTTCAAAGTTCTTCCTCGCCGAAACTTCGACAAATGAGTCAATGACCACATCTCCAGTTACATCGCCTTTCAGTGCTTCATGATATTTATCTTTGAATTCATAGAACTCTTGAGTTTGCTGTGGTATTGAATCTACTAAATCGTCAGCTTTTCTAACGAAACTATACAGTTTAAATACGTCTTCTTTTGCTCTTTCCGGGAAGAATATAGTACTATAAAAGTACGTCTTACTTCCACCTTTAAAAATTGAATAAAGTGTTTTATCTACCATAATCCTTCACATTATTTATATTCTTTAATTATCTCCTCTGCCACTATTTGTGAAGATATCAATGTCATTGGAACACCTATACCTGGGTGTGTGTAATGGCCTGAGTAATATAGATTTTTTACTTTCTTACTCTTGTGAGAAGGCCTAAACAATGCTGTTTGCATCATTGTGTGAGAAAGGCCTAAAGCAGTGCCTTTATAGGCATTATATCTTTCTTTGAAATCTGTCAAAGCAAATATTCTCTTAACAACAATATGGTCTCTGATATTCTGACCTATTGTTTTTTCAAGATTATCCATTATTTTGTTGTAGAATTGCTCTCTCATTTCTGGGGTGTCTTTTAGTCCGGGCGCTAGTGGAACTAGGATGAATAGAGTATCCATTCCTTTTGGGGCTGCAGTTGTGTCTGTCTTTGAGGGTACGTTAACATAGTAAGATGGATTTTCTGGCCATGCAGCTTTCTTAGGGTCAAATAGAGTATCAAAACCTTTTGACCAATCTTTGTCTAAGAAAAGGGTGTGGTGGGCCAGTTCGTCGAATTTTTTATCAACGCCGACATAAGCAACTAAAGCAGAAGGCGCCATAACTCTCTTATCCCAGTACTGCTCCGAATAAGTATTATATTCTCTATCAATTAAATCAAGTTCTGCATGAGCATAATCTGCGTTGACAATTACCAAATCTGCATTGTATGAGTTCTTACCTGTAATAACTCTTGTAGCTTTTTTATCTTCAACTTCTATCTTCACTACAGGTTCATCAAAGTGGAATTTAGCACCGTATGACATTGCAAGCCTATAAACAGAATCTGCAACTTTCCTCATACCGCCCTCTGGATACCAAACTCCGAGGGTAAGGTCAATATGAGACATGATGTGGTAGAATGAAGGTGTGTTATGTGGAGAGCTTCCTAGAAAACCTATTGAGTATTCAACTATCTTTTTTGCTTCATCGCTTTCGAAATGTTTGCTAACAAATTTATCAAGATTATCAAGAAGATTAAGCTTAAGTCCTTGGGACATTAATTTTGGATCCATAAAATCAAAGATAGTACGATAATCCCTGTACATTAGTTCCTTTATTGAGACTTCATACATCTTCCCTGCAGATTCTAAGTACTTCTGTAATTTTTTACCGCCATCTTTTTCAAATGTATCAAAGAGGGCAAAATTCTTTTCTAGATCTGCAGAGATATCAATAACTTTTTCTCCTCCAAAATATATTCTATAGGAAGGATCAAGTTTTTTTAATTCAAAGAAATCTTCTGGTTTTTTACCAAACTGAGCATAGAAATTTTCAAATACGTCTGGCATTAAATACCAAGAAGGGCCCATATCAAAATAAAACTTCTTTTCACTGTAAACACTAGCCCTTCCCCCTGGATGGTCATTCTTTTCTAGCACGGTTACATCAAAACCATTTTTTGCTAGCAAAGCTGCTGCAGAAAGACCACCAAAACCAGTTCCAACAACAACAATTTTCATAATATCCCATTAATTATAGTGTTTTATAATATATATTAATATCCAAACTATACTCTTCTTCTATTTAATAAAAGAATAACTATTATTAAATAAAAATCAATATTTAATCCCTTTATTTTTTATAAGTTAAATTTTTATTATTTTATAATAATTTCTTTGTTGCCAATAGATTATGATAGATTAACACTAAATACAAATACGCTCTAAAACCTTATCTTGATAATATAATAATAGTTTAACATGAAGCATTCGGGCTCCATGGACCTACCACTTCACGGAGGCAAAGCACCATACTGGCTTTTAAACAGAATGAAGAAACTTTCAAAACCTATATTTGAGATCCTTATCTATGAGCATGGGACCGAAGGCGTATTGAAGAGATTATCCGACCCTTTCTTTTTTCAAGCACTGTCCTGTATGCTAGCATTTGACTGGCATTCCTCTGGAACGACTACCGTTCTAACAGGGGTACTAAAAAGTGCCATTGATCCCAAAGAATATGGAATTGGGTTTGCAGGGGGCAAGGGAAAACATTCAAAAAATACTTTCTCCGATATTGAGTCCATCGGCACGCAATTCGGACTCTCAAGTAAAAAAATAGAGGAACTACAGTATACAAGTAAAATCACAGCAAAAGTGGACAGCGCAGCAATTCAAGATGGATTTGATCTATACCATCATGTCACTATTTTTTCTGATAAGGGGAAGTGGAGTGTTGTACAACAAGGGCTGAATGTAGAGGGAGGATATGCAAGGAGATATCACTGGTCAAACGAAATTGACAACTATATTGATGAGCCCCATTCTGGTATCGTCTCAGACATAGTAAAGACAAAAACACTGGACCTTACTTCTAAAACTAGCACCGAAACAAGAGAATTAATTCCGGATATAATTAATGAAGGTCCTGAAAGAGTTCGAAGATTAATTGAATCATTAATCGATAAAAATCAGACTTCTTTAATGTCTTACATGGAGGGTAACTCGGTAAGTCCTATAGGCCCCAAAATAGAAGTGTCTATCCTCCCTAAAAGAGTGAACTGGGATATTTTGAGAGACATTTATGAATCTGATTTAAAGAACTTTGAGGACATACTTGCTTTCAAGGGCATGGGGCGATCTACAGTAAAGGGATTAGCACTAGTTTCAGAGCTTATTTATGGAACTCCTCTTTCTTGGAAGGATCCAGTCAAATATTCTTTTGCATTTGGAGGTAAAGATGGTGTGCCAAGACCCGTTAACAGAAAAGGAATGGAAGATGCAGCAGAAGTTCTATCTAACACTATAAAAGAAGCTAAGATTGGAAATGAAGATAAAATTAAATCACTTAAAAATCTTAAAATGTTTTTAGGGCCATACGTCGAAAATTAATCTATTCCAGATTAATAAAAAATAAAGGTATAGTTTAAATATTCAAGTGTATTATTATTAAATATTAAAGAGGTTTTAAAATGGAATTAACTTTCGAACATGTCAATGGGGAAAAGAAGGGAGATGTAAAACTATATGCACTCAGTACTTGCGTTTGGTGTGGGAAAACAAAAGATCTTTTAAAGGAATTAGGAGTTGACTTCAATTTTGTTTTTGTCGATTTATTACAAGGAGATACAAAGCAATACGCCATAGACGAAGTAAAAAAATACAACAAAAATTGCTCATTCCCAACACTTGTAATTAACAATGATAAGGTTATAGTTGGATTCAAAGAGGCCGAGATAAAGGAGGCTTTATCTTAATGTACGAAGAGATGCCTGAAGAGAGAATTAACAAATTATATGACAAATTAAAAAAGGATGCAGAAGCAGGTGGCTATCACTTAAATTCAGATATAGACTTTACAAAAAAACTTGTAAGGGGGCTCATAGTAAACGAGGACAGATATGGCTACCAAGCTTGCCCTTGCAGAATTTCTAGTGGCGTAAAGCAAGAGGATCTTGATATAATATGTCCCTGCGATTACAGAGATCCAGATCTTGATGAGCATGGAACTTGTTACTGCGCACTGTATGTTTCACAAGATATTTTGAATGGAAAGAAAGAACTAGGTTCTATTCCTGAAAGAAGACCTCCGGAAGAAGAAAGAAAAAAAATGACAGAGGGCAAAGTTGAAACTATAAGCACTTTGAAATATCCCGTCTGGCGATGTAAAGTATGCGGTTACTTATGCGCTAGAGATGAGCCGCCTGAAGTTTGTCCAATATGCAAAGTCAAGAAAGATAGATTTGAAAGATTTTTATAAATTATTCTTTTGATTTTAATAGATAGTACCCCGCATAAAGCATTATTCCATTTAAAATGATAGTGTAAATCATCATCCCAAGAACATACAATCTAAGAGTTCTTACAAACCCGATTATGCTTTGCTTTACATCTTCATACCCTGCAAGAGAGGACTTTATTTCTGAAAAATCATCCCTGGCAGATTCTAGATTTAATTTTAGTTCTTCAATATTGTTTATTATTGCCCCAAATCTATCTATGTCTTCATCTATCCCGGAAACTAATCCTCCAAGCCCTAGTGAATTCAGAGTGCCGACAAAGGATTTTATGTTTGATAGTTTTTGCATGTATTCTTTCGTGTCAATATCTTTGAGATAAATATTAAATTCCTCTAGATTGGAATCAAAATTTTCTATATGGCCTTTTATCAAATCTACTTTATCAAAAAGAGGTGATGTCGTTTCATAGACATTATTTAATCTAATTAACGTAAAAGAAGATATCGAGATAGAGAATACCAACCCAATTATTGAAATAATAATAAGAATTTTGCCAAAAGTTATTTTATCCATTTATGCACCTCAACACATCCTTAATATCGGCATTTGTTTTAACAGACACTGGGGAGAAATGGGTGGCCGACGCATCAAATCCCAACTCTTTTAACTTTTTAATCATTTCTTCTGTCTTTGGGATTTTGACCTTATAAATATGGGAAAGCTCGTGAATGTCATAAAATAGAGGCACATCAATTTCGCCATCAACTACTTTCAATAGTTCTAGCGGTTTATTACTTAGGAATTCTTTTGATTCATATTCCTTAACGCAATCACTAACAAACTTCGTATCCTTTATACTTGATGTCCATATTGGGTGTGAAAAAGATATTTTTTCACCACAGCTTGGGCAAACTGGAATATAAGAATCCGTAACCTCTCTGAACCCACATTTGCAGTTTATTGCAAATCCAAGATTATCCAACGTTTTGTTTGTTCGCTCCTTTCCATATTTAACTTCAAAATAAGCTCTGATAAAATGTTCTTTAGTATAGGATAATAATGGCCTTACCGCTAGATTGTATTTTGCTGCATTCCTAGCGACTTTTCCAATAAGTATCCTTACTGCAAGCTCATGAGTAAAACTGCATTTCAATGGTTTTGAATCGTACTTTCTTTTGCATGAAGATACATGGGCACCTGTCAATGCAGAAGTATCTGTTGCAGTTAGGAATAGGTAGGAATCATTTTTTAGTATCCTAAATGCCCCATCTAGAAATCTTACAGGAGAGCCAAAAGGGTCAATATCGACAACTTCAAACTTCCCGTATACGTGGTTAAAATCTGATTTTGTTATTAGCGCTTCTAGTGAATTTAACTTAAGATTTTTTTCAATAAGTCTTGTCGCTGCAGGATTATGGTCATTGAAATAAACATCTGAATTTGATTCTAGGATATACCGGATACCCCTTATACCAGAACCTGAAAGGCCGTCAATTACTTTGCCCGATTCTTTTAGCTTGATTGTATTCATAACTGAGACAGAGATATCTCTTGAAAATGCCATTTTAGGGTTGTAAAAAACTGGAGTCTTCGCAGTGACCTTTTCAAATTTTGGGACCTCTATTTTGGCCTTGCCTTCAGTGAATTCGCATAACTCCATTAATTATAGCTTAATATAGTTTCATTTATAAACTTTAATCAGCTTTTTCAATTATGAATTTTAATAACGTACAAGTGAAGATTAGCGATATATTATTTGACATGGAGGGGCAATCAGTTTCTGTTGAGGGGAAGATCACGGACATCTATCAGACAAGCGGGCCTCTTGTTTTTAGAATATACGATGGCAGCGAGATTAGGGCAGTTATTTTTAATCCAGTTGAAGATTTCTATTCCTTAAAGATTGGGGATTTTGTCAGGTTCTATGGGGTACTTTCAATTAGGAGAGAAAATGTTGAGTTGCAAATAAGTAAATTTGAAAGGTTAAATGAAACTGAATTGAAGGTAGTAATGAAGAACATTGAGAATATGTTTTTAGACAAGATTAAAAGAGACGCCCCAGATTTTCTTGTTAGCTCTGACGTATATAGAAAAATGGAAGGCCAATTTTTACTGGCTTTGAATTCGATTAAAAAAGCCGTATTACAGGAAAGGATGATTATCATAAGGCACCATAATGATTGTGATGGGATAACGGCCGGTGTTTCGCTAGAAAAAGCAATCAGCTCCTATGCGGACAAGGAGAAAAAGAAGGATTGCAAGATATTCAGAAAGCCATGTACAGCGCCATATTATGATCTTGAAGATTCATTAAAAGATATTGACCTCTACTTTTCTTTCTCTAAGAAAAAGCCACTATTGATTATTGCAGATAATGGTAGCACTGATAGTGATTTACAAGGTATTCTTAGGGCCAAAGTATATGATTTCGAGATTGGAGTAGTAGACCACCATCCTCCAACTAAAAATGATAATGGCGAATACATAATTGATAAATATGTTTCATTTCACATAAATCCCCACATTTACTCCGGGGATTCAAATTTATGCACAGGGATGTTGGCCTATGAGCTTTCAAGGATGATTGATTCTGAGATAGATGGCTATGGGATACATATACCGGCTCTTGCTGGTGTTGGCGACAAATCAAAGGGAATTGAAATGAATCAATACCTTGAAATTTCTCCTTTCAAAAGAGAGGAACTTGAGAGGATCAAATTAGCACTTGATCATGAATCCTATTACGTAGGTCGATTTGGTATAAAAAATTATATCGAAGATATTATGATGATAGGGGATAGAGATAGGGGCAATTTAATAATTGATTACGTTTCTGAAGAAATAGACAAAAAGAGGATATCCCAGTGGAATTTGATTAAGAAATATCTTGATATAAAGAACTTAGCTGAAGATTTTGATCTTATCTCAATAGAGCTTGATAAATTAATTTTTAGAGGCGAATTTCCATCACCTGGTAGAACTTTAGGATTTATCCACAATAAATACATCTGGGACAACGAAATTAATGAAGATGATAGGGCTATCATTAGTTTGGGTATGGCTGAGGACTATCTTGTGATTCGTGCTACAAACAAGGCAAAAGCGCTTGGATTTGACCTTAATGACATAATAAAACAGTTGAAAGATGTTTACTTAGAGGAAGTTCAAGGTGGCGGGCATCCTGGTGCAGGCACGATTAGATTTGTTCCAATATTAAAAGATGAAGTGCGAAAAGTGACTTTGGAATATATTGAGAAGATAGTTAAGAAAAATTAATACGGACACATACGTTAAAAGATGCTGGATGGCTGACTAATCAGTAGATGATCTATAGTTGAAATATAACTCAGTTTTTTAATGAGTAATCCATAAATTAAAATATTGATTCTTCAATGAATCTTAGAATCTTTTCTATGAATTTATTTGTCTATAGAGTTTTTTTGTAAATAAAATTATTCTGTCTTTCTGTTCAACTTGATGGGCCCACATATTCCTCTACCAGTCAACCCAGATATACGTCCACGCAGTCGATGAGGTCCAGAAAACAAACTACAAGAAGTATGCGCTATCAATAGCACAAGACTTTGATTCTAAATAAAAAAAGAAAAAATAAATAACTATCTTCTAAATAGTATCCCAAGCGTCACTAGCGCCCACAATATTGCGGGAAAAGCTTCTGGTATAATGGCAAAAGTCACTGAATCTAAATTTCCAGATACAATTGCCACTAAAATGGTACCAAGAGCATCCATCGATGCCGGAATACATTTGACTGCTAGAACTAGCAGTATGCCCGAGGTAATTAATCTATTCATATTCCTCGCTCCTTTTCTTACCCCGAGGACTGCTATGCAAATGGGCTGATGCCCTCGGGGGGCTTTTGGCCTGTACATATTTATTTTTTCATTATTATAAATTTATGGGTATATTCAGAGATATTTTTTAATTAATCTCTATTGTTAAACTATTTTTTTTAATAAATTACAACCTATGGCAAGCAATTCTTTTAAAACCTAATCATTGCCTGCCGTTCAAAACCCTTAACTTCTTTTTATATCATTGCGAACCTTAAAAAACTAAAAGTTTATATAGTAGTTAATTTAGAATTAATATGCAAATGGGACGATGTCCTCGGGGGTTATGTAAAAATAACCCCTAACCCAACTCTTTTCTGAAACCTAGCATTAGGTTGTTGTTTAAGATGTATTAATTTTCTTTAATTTGCTACCCTAATAAATACTTAATTGCTTCAACTGTTACATTTGAGCCGATTCCTATTGCAAAGTTTGAGACAATTTCCTTTAATTTTGCTTCGGTTGAAGGGCTTATTTTTATTAATTCTCCAATTTTTTGAACAATAGATATTTTATCTTTATTTTTATTTTCTTTAGTTAATTTTACAATATCCTCGACTAATTCTTCTGCTTCAGGATTGTCTTTAACATCTTCTAATTTTTTTAATTCAGATAATCTTTGATATAATTCATTGTAATTATTTATTGTATTATTTGTGTTATCTCCTGTTGATATAATGCCTTTGTTCTCTCCAACTTTAATTGTATAGTTTACTATTCTTATATACTCGGGAGAGGGTTCAAGCGGAGCATTGTCAGATATCATTTTTTCTTTAATATCCTCTATTTTGTATTCAAGTAATTGCAGAAAAGGTACAAAGAAAGTAGTATTGAATTTACTTACCATTTGATTATAATTCGTTTCAGCAAAAAATGTCATACTCATGTTAGTTAGATTGATTTCGCCAGAAATTATTCTCACGCATAGTTGATAAAATAAAGCCAATCTTTCATCTTCATCGTCTGGTAATATTAACTTACCACTTCCAATCATGGAGCTTCTTGAGCTTAATGCATAAACCCACCAATTATCGACAATGTTCGGGAGTATTAATTTTTCTGTAATTGGGTAAAAGAAATCATCATTTTCTAACAAATTGATAAATATCTTTAAATTGGGATTGAAACTTGTATAATCGGAAATTATAACATTATTCGCATAATGTTCTAACTTCTTATAAGATCTTTCAAATGAACTATTCTCTGAATTCATCTTTTATCACTCGTTTCAAAATATACAAAAACAAATAAATAATTATCTGTTTTAATCTTATTTTTTCAAGGGGGGCGTTTGATACGCTTAAATCATCTCAAGATTTCAAGAACTATCTGATTATTGATAAATGCATAGCTGAAGCTCAAGCAAAAGACTATACAAGAATAATTGAGAAGTTCAAAAGGGAGTATCCAGATATTGATGAAAAAAATCTTAATGAGAATGTAAGGAATTTTGCCTTAATATTTAAATAGGATTTTAAATAATTAAAAATTATGAAACCATCCGATAAAATATCATGTCTAACTTTTCCATGTAAAGATATTGAAAAGAATGCATTCCAAATTCCCAATTTAGACATTGATCCAGAAAAAATAAAAATCGTATTGATTTCTGAAGTTCCACCAATGGATTCAAAAGATTATTTCTATTCTCTAGGCACTCCATTCTATATGGAAACAACAAAGGAAGCTTTTAGAGACGCTGGATACAACATCAACTCTATACAAGATATACTAAACTTGGGCGTATACATTACAACAGCAGTTAAATGTGCAAAGACTGGAACTTCAATTTCAACAGATACGGTAAAAGAATGCTCATTTATTCTAGAAGAAGAATTGAAACTTTTCCCAAATGTGAAAGCTTATCTTTTACTTGGTGACGTCGCAATCAAATCCTTTAATTACATATCAAAAAGGAATACAAATAAACTCACCATACCAAATGGCTCAACTTACAAACTGAGAAATCAAATTTTTTTCTATGGCAACATAAGGGTATTTCCTTCTTACATTATAACGGGGAAAAACTTCTTGATAGAAAAATCAAAAAGAAAAATGATTGCTGAAGACATAAAGAATGCATTTGAGATTATTGATTAGAAAATATCAGCTAAGTTTGGGAATCAAAACCCAAAGCCTTATATATCATTCTTGGATTGGTTTGGAAAGGTTGTTATAGGAACGACTGAAAACGCTAAAAAAATTTCAAAACAGTTCTTCTTATCCCCTCCTTTGAAAAAGGAGGAATTAACTTGAGCGAATTTAGTCTTGTTATAAAAAATGCAAGAATAAACGATACCACAATTTCTGACATTGGTATTAATAATGGCATAATAGAAAAGATAGGTAAGTTGAAAGGTGGAAACACAATCATAGATGCAAACAAACACTATGTACTAAGTGGATTTGTGAATTCTCACTGCCATCTTGATAAATCAAATCTATTAGATAAGATGACAGAAGATCATCTTGGTAAAACACTTGAAGAAAATAGAATTCTCTTAAAGAAACTGAAGAGTTCCTACTCTAGTAATGATATTGAAAGAAGAGCAACTGACACCATAGAAAAGATGCTCTCAAAAGGGATAACGGCAATAAGAACGCAAGTTGATGTGGATCCAACGGAGGGAGTTCTACCGATTAAATCTCTTCTAAAACTAAAAGAAAAGTACAAAGATAGGGCATACATTGAGTTAGCGGCTTTCCCACAAGAAGGTGTAGTCGATGAAGCAAAAAGAGACCTTATGGAAAAAGCAATGGAACTAGGTGCTGATGTGGTGGGAGGGCTCCCGCTTGTAGAGTCAAAGGGAAATGAAAGAAAACACCTTGAAATACTTTTTGAACTAGCAAAACAGCATAATAAGAACCTTGATATCCAGGTAGATGAAACAAATGACCCGAGGATGGCAATTCTGCCAGAGGTCCTGAAAAAGACAAAGGAAGAAAATTTTCAAGGAAGGGTAACAGTAACACACGCAATAGCACTTTCAAGACTACCAACAGAAAAAGCAAAAGAGATAATTGATCAGATGAAAGCTCTAAAGGTAAATGTCATAGTAACACCAAGCGCAAACATGATTACAAGATTTGCAGAAGTTAACGATCTCTGGATAAGGCCATCAAACAGCATCACAAGAGTCACAGAACTTTACGACAATGGAATAAATGTTGCAATAGGGACTGATAATGTCAGAGACATCTTTTATCCATTTGGAAACTGTAGCATGATAAGAGAGCTTCACATGCTAGTATCGGCAACAAGGATGACTACAAGAGGGTACATAGACGGGGCCATTGCAATGGCAACAACAAATGGGGCAAAACTTCTGGGATTAAACTATGGAATAGACGAAGGAAGACAGGCAGACATAATAATCACAGATGGCATGTCAAAACTTGATATTCTAAATAGCGATGAAACAATCCCGTGCGTAATAAAAAATGGAAATATTCTTTCTCTTGATGAAAATAAATTTCAAAGGAGGAATAACTGATGTCTGGGATTTCTTCAATAGTTAGAGATTCAATAGATATGCACTACCACATAGGCCCAGATATTCTCCCAAGAAGGGATACAGTAGAAAGTCTTCTAAAAAATGAACAAGGGAAGATAACAGGCATAGCATTAAAATCTCACGGATTTCCAACAATATCTGTAATAAATACAATTGAAAAAAAGCCAGAGTTCCCCTTTCTAATAGGATCAATAACCTTGAACTACTTCATGGGAGGATTTAATCCAAGTGCAATATATGCTTCTGCAACAATGTCAAAGGGTGCCCCAATTATCGTGTGGTTTCCTACAATACATGCGGAAAATCATTTGCTGAAAAATCACAGCGAGTATGAGATACCTCCAGAGTGGGTAAGGGATCCAAAATTCAAACCCAGACTAAAATCAGAACTCAAAGCAATAAAAGTTACCGACTGGAATTCTAAGTTATATGAAAAATGCAATAGAGTCCTCAAAGCGATAAAAGAGAACAACTGTATCCTGGCAACTGGGCACCTTTCATGGCAGGAGAGCTATGTCCTTGCAAAAGAGGCCTTGAAGATGGACATCCCTACAATAATTACGCACCCAATGCAGAGAGACATCAAAATGCCCATTGAAATCCAGAAGGAGCTTGCCTCAAAAGGAGCATACATTGAGCACTGTTACGTCATGTGGCTAGACAGAGACCACCCAGAGGACTATCCTCTTAAGACAATAAAAAATGATATTGAAGAAGTAGGTTACGAACACTGCATTATCTCTACCGATGCAGGCCAAATAAGAAATCCCTCTCCAAGCGAGTGCCTTGAGACTTACATGAACTTGCTGCATAAAGAAGGTATCTCTGAACAGGCATTAGCAACGATGGCCATAACAAATCCAAGAAAAATACTAGGGATGGAAATTAAATGATTGACATCTCAGCAAATCTTTCAGGGATTCAGTTCGATAGCTGCATAATGAATGCATCAGGTCCCTTAGACACTACTTTAGAAGAGTTGACAAATATAGCAACTTCCGCTTCTGGCGGGATTGTAATGAAGTCATGTACCGTTGAACTGCGAGAGGGAAATCCTGAGCCAAGATATGTGGATGTCGATTGGGGCTCAATAAACTCAATGGGGCTGCCAAACCTTGGATACAAGTACTATAATGAAATAACTCCAAAGTTAAAGCCCTATGGCAAGCCATTAATTGCAAGTATAGCAGGGGCAAACAGCGAGGAGTACAAAACAATAGTTGAGAAATTTAACTCTTCAAATGTTGATATCTTGGAGATTAACTTATCCTGCCCAAATGTTGTCGGAAGACCTCAGATAGGGTATGACTTTGAAATGTCAGAGGAGATAATGAATATCGTAGGAGATGTTTCTGATAAGCCATGGGGTGTTAAATTGCCTCCATATTTTGATTTTGTTCATTTTGAGGAAATGGCATCTATTCTTAATCGTTCCAAAATCTCCTTTATCGTTAGTATAAATTCAATTGGGAACGCCCTCTTTATAGACTGGGAAACTGAAAAAGTGGTGATAAAGCCAAAGGGTGGTTTTGGTGGGCTTGGAGGGAAATATATCAAACCGACAGCTCTAGCAAATGTCAGAAAGTTTCATGAACTATTGAATGAAAAAATCAAAATTGTAGGAGTAGGCGGAATATATACAGGAATTGATGCGTTTGAATTTATTCTAGCAGGGGCTACTTTACTCCAACTAGGAACTTCATTCTCTCAAGAAGGCCCCCCTGTATTTGAACGAGTATCAAAAGAACTTTCTCAAATAATGGAAAAGAAAGGCTACACTTCTTTAGATGACTTTAGAGGAAAACTAAAGGTGATGATGTGAAAGAGCTCTACGATATACTTTTTGAAACTAGAAGTATCCAGGTAGATGCAACTAATCCATTTACTTTTGCATCAGGGATAAAAAGCCCAATATACTGTGATACGAGGAGATTGATTTCTTATCCAAAAGAAAGAAAAATGATCTTGAATGGATTCTTAGAAAAAATTAGTAAAATGAAAATTGAGTGTGTAATTGGAGTTGCTACAGGAGGGATCTCTTGGGGGGCATGGCTTTCAGACAGGCTTGATGTTCCTTTTGGTTATGTCAGATCGTCACACAAAGATTATGGGAAAAAACAGAGCATCGAAGGGGATATTGACGTTAGTAAAAATATTTTAGTCATAGAAGATGTTGTATCAACGGGCGGCTCTATTGGCAGGGCGATCAATTTACTAAAAGAGTCTTCTGCTAAATCTTTGAATGCCTTTTCAATATTCTCATACCAATTTTCTGAATCGTTAGAAATGTTTCAGAAGTTAAATGTTCCATTTCAAAGTCTTTTGACTCTTGAAGGCCTGCTTGAACATACATCCGATAAGATGGGCTCTAGTAAAAATGAAATTGAACTGTGGAAAAAGAATCCATGGAGGTGGAGACGAAATGAATAAAGAAGATGTCCGAAAGAGAATATGTTTGGCACTTGACGTTGATTCACTTGATCTAGCTAAAGAAGTCGTTGAAGAGAGCCATGAATATGTTGGCTTATATAAAATTGGAAAGCAATTATTCGTATCCGAGGGAACTTCTTCAATCAAAATCCCACAAAGCTATGGTAGGGATGTTTTCTTGGACCTTAAATTTCACGATATCCCAAATACTGTTGAAAGTGCTTCAAGGGCTTTAGTCAAGCATAACATCAAAATGTTTACAATTCATTCAATGGGCGGAAAAGAGATGATTCAGGCGGCAGTAATAGGAGTAAAAAATGGCGTTACTACGTATGGTAAAATCAAACCAATCATTCTGGGAGTAACAGTACTCACAAGCCAAGATGAAAACTCCCTTAGAGATCTACTTATTGATAAATCTCTTGACACTGCTCTCGTAAGCTATGCAAGAATGGCTTCAGAAAATGGATGTGATGGATTAGTTTGCTCTCCTAACGATATTAAAACTATTAGGCCACATATTTGTAAAGAAATTCTCTATGTAACCCCGGGAGTCAGATTGAGAGATGACAAAGTTTCTGACCAAAAGAGGGTGTCTACTCCAGAAGAAGCAATTATTAATGGATCATCTGTTATCGTTATCGGTAGGAGCATAATAAGTTCTAATGATAGAATTGAAATCTTAAAAAAAGTATACAAAGAAGTTGAGAAAGGATTGGAAGGAAAATAGTAAGCTATTTATCCATTATAGGAGAAATAATTATAAATTAATCTTAGTTTCTTATAGTATAATGCCTTCTATAAAGTGATTATATGAAATTTAGATTAAGTAAAACCTTCAAATTTGATGCAGCACACAAATTAGTTGATTATGATGGGGCTTGTGCAAATCTACATGGGCATACATACAAGTTGATCGTTACTGTAGAAGGCACTCCGGATGAAACTGGAATGGTCATGGACCTTTTTGATTTAAAGAAAATAGTCACAGATAAAATAGTAACTAAGATGGATCATTGTTTTTTGAATGATTTATACTCACAACCAACAGTAGAAAACATGGCAAAGGATATTTTTTCAAAACTTGAAAATGAATTTAAAAAAACTAAAGTTAATTTGTTTTCTATAAGATTATATGAAGGTGAAGGCTCTTACGTAGAGGTCTTCGCATGAAAAATCTACTAGTATCAGAAATATTTTTCTCAATTAACGGAGAAGGGCTAGAAATAGGAAAGCCAACTGTTTTTTTAAGACTCTCTGGGTGTAACCTTGATTGCAGTTGGTGTGATACGAAATATGCCAACTATAATGCTGTTGAAAAAAACATAGACGAGATACTAGAAGAAATTGAAAGAATTAATAAGGATATTAAGTCAGTTCTTATTACAGGGGGAGAACCTTTACTTCAGGATATAGAAGAGCTCGTTGAGATTCTTCATTCAAAAGGTTACCATATCTCAATTGAAACAAATGGTTCGATATACCATGATGTTCTATTAAAAATTGATTTCATCAGCATTGATATTAAGACGCCAAGCAGTAAGAATGAAACTAATGATTTAGATATTTTCAATAAAATTGTTGATGCAATAATAAAAAGAAATGGGCAGATGAAGGCCGTTATTTCAGATAAAGACGATTACCTATTCTTAAAGAAATTTATCAATGAAAACTCTTTTAATGTACCTCTTATAATCCAGCCCTGTTGGGATAAGCTTACCTACAAGGATCTATATGAATTGTATACAAATGATCCAATTAATAATAATGTTAGGATATTGCTCCAGATACACAAAGTGGGAGAAATTAAATGATTAACACTCAGGATGAATCACCAAAACATCAATTGAAACTTGAAAGAGTTGGAATTAAAAATCTTAAAACTCTCATCAAAATAGAAAGGAATACCAAAGAGTATAGGCATATACCAAAGATCAATATTTTCATGGATTTAACTGAAAACAAAAAAGGAGTACACATGAGTAGATTCATCGAGAGTATTACTGAGATACTGGAAGATGAAGTCAGGGGCAAACACAACTCCTTGGAACAAATAGGTAAACACATCCTTGAAAAATTGAAAGTAAAACACAGTTATGTTAGTGCAGAGATTGAATTTGAATCAGAAATCCCCCTTTATGAAATAACACCGGTCAGTAAAAAAGATACAATTGAGATACATGACATCAAAGTAAGACTTAGAAATAACAACGGGTCATGGATAAAAATATTGGAAGTAAGTGTTATTGGAAATACTGCATGCCCGCATGCATTGGCTGTTAACAAAAAGGGAACCCACATACAAAGGGCAATTGGGAATTTGAGGATTGAAACTGACTTTGATAATGATATTGACCTTGAAGAGATGATAAGGGTTGTAGATAATTCATTTTCTTCTAGAGTATTTACTTTATTAAAAACTGAGGATGAATCTTTTGTCGTTGATAGAATGCACAATAATCCTCTTTTTGTCGAAGATGTTTGCAGAAACATGTTGTCATTAGCGTCTTCTAAATTTAAAAAATCAAAGATTCATGCAGAATGTTTAAGCCAGGAGTCAATACATAGGCATGATGTTTTTGCCGAGGGGGCAATTGAAACATGAAATCTGCAGTTGTATTACTTAGTGGTGGCATGGATTCTGCAGTTTGTGCCGCAATTGCAAAAAATGAAGGATACGATATCTATGTATTGCATGTTAATTATGGGCAGAGAACAAAGATAAGAGAGTATAACTGTGCAAATGAGTTGTCTTTTTTTTATAATTCTGTGGATTTTAAAGTTATTAATCTTGATTTCTTAAAAGAAATAGGGGGAAGTGGCCTTACCGATAATTCTATCGAACTACCAAAAAATGAAACTGAAGGCATACCTCCAAGTTACGTTCCTTTCAGAAATTCCATTCTTTTATCTTTAGCTACTGCGTGGGCTGAAGTAGTGGGCGCAGAAGCTATTTACTATGGTGCAAATTCAATAGATTTTTCGGGTTATCCGGATTGTCGGCCTCAATTCTTTAAAGCTTTCCAGGGATTGATAGATACAGGAACAAAAGACAAAACAAAGATCAAACTTAAAACACCTCTTGCATATATGTCAAAATCAGATATAGTAAAAAAGGGGGTAGAACTTAATGTTCCATTTGAAAGAACTTGGAGTTGCTACACAGAAAATGATGAGGCCTGTGGAGTTTGTGATTCTTGTAGATTAAGACTTAAAGGATTTCAAGAAGCAGGAGAAAAAGATCCAATTAAATATACGTGAGGATTTGATATGGATACTCAAAATAATATAAATGTACTTGTGGCGGAAAAAGCCTTAGAACTTCTTAAGAAGACCTTGGAGAGTACAAGATTTGAAGGTGTTTGGAAAAAGAAAGATGCACTACAAATTACTGATTCAATGAAATCAGATATCATGGCAATAAAATTTTCATATGCTGAAAAAGAAAATATCAGTGAAATAGTTTCTCCAATAAAAGAAAAAATATCAAAATTGCAGGAATCGCTCGGAGAAGGCTGGAGTTCAAATTTTCTTTCCAATGCAAAAAAAGAAAATAAAATTTCTACGAAAATGGGGATTGCTAAAATTATTTTTTCTATGAATACTTTGTATTTTTTGGATAGAAGAATAAAGCATGATAATCATTATGGCGTTGATACACTTGTTGGAAAAATTCTATCAGTTTCAAAAGCTTCTGATTCCCTTTTAATATGCAATGTTGATATAAAGAGGGCTATTACAGTTCTGACAAATGACATGTCCATAAAAGATGGGGATGTTGTCGCAGTTTCTATCTTGCCTCCAAGAGAATTCTACGGACAAGTATCTGAAGGAATGTTTTGTGGGATACATGGAGTTTTAAAAATAGAAGGTGAAGTTGGGAGTAGGGCAGATATACCCATTGATGGATATAAAGAAACAATGAATATGGTACAAGACTTCTTAAAACATTGAAGGGATAATGCACATTACTTCTAAATCTTCATTTCCAGTATTTATATAGCTGTGTAGTTCATTGGGTGGGATGTAGATAACATCTCCTTTTTTTGCAGGGCTTTTGCCTTTCTCAGTCTTTAAAAATCCTTCACCTTTCAATATAAAGTTTTCATGTTCCCATTCATGTCTGTGGTATGGTGAAAATCCTTCTTTTTCAATCTTCATGATTCTCATAAAGAAATTCTTAGCCCCTTGATCCTCACCTACTAAAGTTGTTATTGAAACACCTTTTGCATTATCGGTTTCAATTCTATTTTCTTTTATTTCTGTAATATTTTTATGATAAATCATAAAATCACATGCTTTCTTGGGAGTATAACTGTAAACTTACTACCTTTGCCGTATTCAGATTCAACTTTTATTGATCCGTTATGTTTATTTACTATGTCTAAGGATATTGGGAGGCCAAGACCAATACCTTGTTTTAACTCATCATCTACTTTAGCTCTGTAAAACTTTTTAAAAATATTCTCTAGATCTTCATGTTTAATTCCAATTCCTCTATCTTTAATTTCAACTTTTAATGTACCATCTTGTTCTTCTATTTTTATTGTAATTCTGTCACCTTCATTGGAGAAATTAACGGCATTTTCAATAAGATTGCTAAAGACTTTAGTAAGATTTTCTTTATCTCCTTCTACATAGAAATCATGTCCATTTGGGATTACCTGCACATCTATTTTTCTTTTATTTGCAATCAAAGTAAAATCTTGAGATATAGACTCTATAAGTTCTTTAAGATCAAATTTTTGGATATTTAGTTTTTGTGAATCTTTACCAATAAGATTAAACTCTTCAATTTCCCTAACTAAAGAAATCAATCTTAATACATTTCTTTGGATAGAAGATATATATTTTCTATTTTCTCGATCAATTTTGTCCAAATTGATGAATTCGTTACTTACACTAATAATTGCAAGAGGATTATAAATCTCGTGAGATATTGCATCAATAAAATCTTTTTTCGCCTTGTCTGATTCCCTTAAGGCATCATAGGCATCTTGAAGTTTCTGAGTTTTATTATTGACCTCTACTTGTAGGGCTTTATTGAAGTTCTCTCTTATTTGAGAAGTATACTTCAATTTATCAGTCATTTCATCCATTTGCCTTGAAAGAATGGCTATTTCATCTTCTCCTTCAAATCCAACTTTTAAATTAAAGTTTCCTTTACCTACTTCCCCTGCCTGACGAGATATTTTTTCTATAGGTGCCACAATTTTTTCATGAATATACTTAGATAAGGTATAATTAATTCCTAAATCTATTAAAATCATTACAATAACTGTAACAAAAAAAGTTTCAATTATAGTTGTATCTACAGGATAATTAGAACTGATAAATATTATTGTGACGATAATACCAAGTCCAATAATGATTATATTTGTAATGTATAATATTTTAATACGTAGGGAGTCTAATTTTTCTTTGATACTTATTTCTGGTTTTAGGAAGCCGTATTTCAAAACTGCATAAGCAAATAAAAGCATCATTAAAGAATTAGTTATTGGAAGAACAATGACGTTACTCATAAATTCTGGTTTGACCCCAAAAATTCTAAAATATGTATTTGTAACTATACTTGTTGCAATAGGTATTAGAGCTCCAACAAAAGCTATTATATTTTTTTTCTTTTCAATTGTGGAGGAAGTATTCTTATAGGATAATAAAAGTAAAATTAGACCATATAATAAACTTAATACATAATATCCATAAAAAATACCAAAAAGAGGTCCGAAAACTTCAACATAGCCTAACTCCATTAGAGAAAAATCTTTTAACAATAAATCCGTTAACAAAGAAAGAGAGAATATTACGCTAGGGAATATCCAATAGATATCTCGAAGAACTAATTTCTTTTTTGAGATTTGAGAACACCACCATATAAATAAAGGCGGAATCCATAATACAAAGAAAATATTTAGTTTCCCCCATAGAAGGGGGAATCCTCTGATCTGCACTAAATAATTTGTAATAATTATGCCTGAATTAAAAAAAGCTAATAATGAGAATAAAATATTAATTTTATTTTTATAATTTGATTTAAGTGCATATATACCTAATAAAATATTAAATAAAAAAGAGAAAATAATTATGTAATTCATAGGGATCTATTCTACTTTATTCGGTCATCCAAAAGTAATATTTCACTGGTGCATCCATCCATAAAACTGGAGCTGATACATAGACTGTTCCAGTTCCTTCATTTTCTTTTAAATGCATTTTAATTATTTCATGTGTAGTTTTATCCATAAAATCACCTACAAATTACCTTTTTTATAGATTAATTTATAAATTTAACTAAATATAATTGCGAATTTCTCAATTTATTATGTCTTTCAATACACTTTCTCTCTTATTTTTAAATTTGTCAATACTTGATGATATTTTATCTGACGAATCCTCAAAAAACTTATTTAAGTAGAATAGATTATAAGATTTTATAGACTCAATTGCCCTTTTTTGATAGTTTAGAGATAAATCTAGTGTATTTTCTAAAATATCAGTTTCAATAAATGCAGCAGCGATGTCCATAAAATCCGCTTTTCCATTATCCACTAAATTTTCATCTTCAAGATATCCTATGGCCTTTACCAAGGGGTATGTCATTTGGGAAGATGTGAAATCGTCTTTCCACCCAAGAACATCATTAAAAAGTTGCATTGAAGTTCCCCAATATTCCATCATTGAAAAAAAATCATTTCTTTTCCTTTCATTTGATTCTTCAAGATATAAATAAGACAAGATAGGGATCCTCAAATGAAAGGCTTTCCTTGCCATAAGTTCATAATTGAAGTTTTTCATTTCTTCTGTTAAATGGCCTTTATAGGTATAGTGTTCCTTCTCAAAAAGAACGGCGTTTGAAAAATGTGTAAGGGTATCCTCTAAGTCTTTGAAAAAATTTTCATTTCTACCTATCAACTTAAAGCATATTTCATACATTTTGAATTCAGAGATATTAGATAAAAGAAGTAAGTTTCTATCTATTTTTTCAGGATTATCAATTATGTCATCAATAATCCGCAAATGCATTATACCATAAACATCAAGGTTAGAAAGTTTTCTAGAAATGTCTTCTTTATCGGGAATATCAAAGCCTTCTGATAGCCAGTAGGGGAAGAGAAGAAAGGTATTGAATCCCTTCATAGAAACTTTAAATTTATCAAGGAAAGAAATCCCTAGATCTGAAATTGGTTTCTCAAGACTGCCTATAAAAGAATAAACATCAGTAAGTACGAGATTAATTTCTTTATGAAAATCATCAAAAAAAATCATAGTATCCCTTCAAGCCAATCACTTATCTCTTTTATCTCAAAGATATCTAGTGTATATACTCTTCTATCCTTATAAGGGATTTTGTCGAGTGACTGCTTGAATTCTTTACTTTTTCCAAATATATCCCGTGAATGGTATATTGCTTTGTGGACAATTTTATTCCTGTGTGTGAAGAGTCCTCTAACTGTATCTTCAAACACTTGATTGACTTCAAATTTTTTATCCAGTTTTATGTGGGCTATCGATGACCATATTTTGGGCTCAGGATAAAAAGCAGAAGGCGGGACATCTCTTAAGAGCTCTATCTCTGAATAGATCTTAGACATGACTGATAGCCTAGAATAATCATCTGCTCCTGGCTTTGAAATAAATCTCATTGCAAATTCTTTTTGATACAACAAGGTTGCAGCTTCAAAGTTCATTTGGAATAGTTTGAATGTTATCTCAGAAGATATTGCGTATGGAATGCTTGATACAACAGTATCAAAATTTTTTTCTTCAAACTTTAGAAAGTCGTCATTTACTATTTCGACATTGTCAAAATCATATTCTTGTTTTAGAATATTAACAAGATTTTTGTCCTTTTCAACAGCAATAACTTTGTCACATACTTTAGATAGTTTTTCAGTAAGAAATCCAAGTCCCGGCCCTATTTCAAGGACTTTTCCCTTGCCATAAGAAGCCATGAATCTTAGAACTTCATCAGAAATAAGAAAATTTTGAGAATATCTTTTGGACGGCCTAATGTTATATTTATTCAAAAGATAAAAAAGTTTGTTTGATATCATTCCATCTCTTTGGGCGGTCTGCTTACAAAAATAGAATATCTGTCAACTTCTTGCATCTCGTTAAGTATCCTATTTATAATCATCTTTTTTGGATCAGGTATAGATGGAACTCTATCTTTTATATCATTAAATGATGTGAAGGGTCCTTTTTTCCTTTCATCTAGGATCTCATTCATTAGTTTCTTTCCTAGACCAGGTAAAAGTTCAAGCTTGTGGTATCTGATTGATATGGGGCCAGAAGTATTGAAAAACTCAACAAATTTTTGTTCATTTTCTGATACTATCTTTTCAACAATGAATTTTAATTCGCCCTTTGCAGTTGCACTTAGCTCGCTATAGCGTAGTCTTTTTTTTACTCGAGCTATTTTGTCCCTTTTTCCCTTTCCAATGAAAACTCTTTCATACATCGAAAGATCAGTTGATGGAACTACCTCTAATAAAGAGAAATAAGTTTCACCCATTATATGTGCAATGGGCGTTCTTTTATGAGGTGGGAGATTCTCTCCTGGAAGACCTTGCGGTAGGTAATCCAGAACTATCCCATACTCTTCAAAAACTCCAGTTCTCATCATCATAACTTTCACTTATTTTTTATATTTTGCCATAATTTCTAATATGGCAGTTATTTCTGCATCATCCAATATTAGTCTTTCTTTTGAGAATAGTACTTCAATGTCTTTCTTGTCTTCTGGAACAATATCTACTATTTTGATTATATTTTCCTTTTTTAATCTTGGAACTTTTTCAATTAGTTCTGCATTAGCTTTTTCTATATCCTCAATTTCCATTTTACTGAATTTATTTGTATAATCTAGTGAGATTCCCTGTTCATATCCCAATTCGATTTTTTCAGCTCTACTGGAAAGTATCTCTTTTACCTTTGTTATTGGAACGATGTCCTCAGAGATTATTTCCTTTCCTATCATGAAAGAACCTCTTTCTTAAAAAACCTGCTTTTTCATATGTTCAGGTCTTGAAATAATGGTTTTTTCTTTATTTCCATCCATTATAGAAAGTAGATAAGCTGAACCCCTCTTTCCAACTACCTTGCCTGTTCTTCCGTGAAATCTTGGGAAGGGCATACCTTTGTGGACAGATGGTTCTAAAATAATGTGTACGGAGTCTCCTACATCAAATTCCTGAAGGATTCTTGATACTGGAACTTTTCCCCTTGTTCTCACATCTTTTGTTAGTTTACCTCTTGTCTTGATCCTGAATCCATGAGATTTTCTAGCCATTATTACACCTTCTCTTCAATACTAATTACATTTAGCAATACGCACTTTATACTCTTACCCAATAATTCTGCAATACTGGGATTTGTTCTCTCCTCATCTCCAGAGATAAGTTCCTTTATATAAAGTCCACCATCACAGTATATCTCTAGTGACGAGCAATTTTCCTTAGAGGTACGAACTTTATAAACCTTTCTAATTCTTGTTTTATCAGCTCTTCTATGTACAACTCTGTTTGGGGTCTCTTGATATATGTCTCTATCTACGAAAAACTCCTCTATTTTTCTCTTTTCTTCCTCAGTTAAGCATGCATCTATCTCTGCCAGATAGGTTTTTCTTAGATGAGTATTCTTAATTTTTTCAACTACCTCTTTTTCAACAAAGCAAAGGTCAGAAATTTTTACTCTTTCCTCGTTTTGTTGATTTACTTCCTTTTCAAGCTTTTGAAGATCAATATTTCTAATCTTTGGGGACTTTATTTCTAAAACAAAAGGCCTACCATTACCAAGCATTAGAACATCAATATCTTCTCTACCTGCACCATGAAAAGAAGAATCAGCACCTTTAGCTTCTTTTAAGAATAACCAGGATATTAACTCTTCAACGCTTTCCTCGTACATTTTTCCCGTATTGCCACACCTTGAACATCCCTTTCCTTTACATCTTCTGCATAACCATTTAGTCTGGGGGATACCTCTGACTAGCTTATTATATCGGCCGTAAATAAATAATGGGTTAATAACATACTCTATTTTTGATTCATAAGGGTGAATAAGTATGGTTACATCTTCCTTTTCTCTTTTGAATTCCTTTCCAATCATTGATCCAATTTTCTTCCCAAGTTCTCTGTTAAGCTCTTGTTTGATACTTTCTTGATACTGGAGTGAGTATTTTTCTTTTAGCATTTCCTCGTTTTTGAGTATATCTTCCGGTATTTTTGTACCTGCATGAAAAGTGAAAAATTCAAAATCCGGAGAGATATTTCTTACTACCTCTTCAGTTCTTTCAAAAATATTGCCACAAAGAAAACAGGGCCTTTCTTGTTTAAGCTCGGAAGATAATTCAGGATATATTGATTTTAATAGATTTCTTATTACTTCCCCTCTTCTCTGATTTGTAGATATTGAAATTTTCCCGAACTGCCTTCCAAGGCAATTATTACAAAGAACATACTTCTCTAATATCTCCTTAGAAGTTTTTAGTATCATGTAGATCTTTAACTCTTAAAGCCCCTTAAAGGATTTGTCGATTAGTCCGTAACAGATCTGTAACTTCTTTACTATCTCATGCTCTGTAGCAGAATCTTTGTGGAATGGAATACTTTCAAATTTTTGAAGCAGCGCATTATACTTGTTTTGGGCTTCCCAGATCTTTGATAAGAGGACTTCTCGGTCCCTGTACATCTTTATAAATTCAGTGCAGCCTTCCTTTATTTCCATGATGTCTCGTTCGTACTGTATTTCGTAGTCGATCTGTTTTATAAGATTCTGGCATTGCTGTATCCTTTCCTTTAGAAGTTCTTGGGACTTCATGTCTAATTCGTTTTCAAACTGCTTATAGCTAGCAACTATATTTTTGTATTCGCCTATCATATCCATAACAAGAGCTTTGTCTGAAGGCTCGACATAAGAGTATCTTGTTATAAATCCTCCAATTTGATTGACAATCTTATCAATTTTGCTCTGAACTATCTCTTTTTCAGCATCTTTTATTCTATTGCTAAATTCGGACATCAAAGCTTCAATTTCAAGCCTAAGCTGTTCATCGTATTCCATCAAAAGTCCCTGTTTTTCTCTAATAAGCGTTTGATACTCGTCTTTAGCTTCCGCCGGGCTCCTTAGAACTTGAGCGAAACTGAATTTTTCCAATAATCCCTTGATTTTTCTAATAAAGTATTGGAGCTCCTCTTCTTTAACAATTTCCGCATGCTCTACCCTTTTCTTTAGCCTTCCAAGTATTTCATCGATTTCGTCTCTTTTGTCTTCAGCAATTATAGATAGAATCTCATTCCTTGTCTTCATTAAGTCCCTGTAAAGGTCACGTACCTCAAATAAATTTGAGTTAATGTAACCCTGATCAAATTTAATATCAAAAGTTTGTGCCCTTCTTAAAAGAATATCAATCTTTTGGAGCTCATCTTCCTGGACATCCTTTAGTTTAGCACTTATTTTTTCTATTCTTCTTTCAATCTCTATTTCTTGTTCTGAATTTGCAAATACGATTATGTCATCTTTTTCCTTCAAAAGTTTTTGGAAATCTTCTTTTGCTTTAACTATATTGTTCAATATATTATCTTCAGTGAAGTCGCCAATTTTTTTGTTTAGGTAATCGATAAATTCATCAACATATCCTTTCTTGCCATCTTCAATCTCTTTTATCCTGTTATCAAAGGCGTTAAGATTAACATTAATTGCCTTTTCAAGTTCATAATCAATTCCAACAGGGAGATTTTTTTGCTCTCTTCTAAGGCTGTTATAAAGAACAACTGCTTCCTTTATGTTTGCATCAATATGTTCTTTAGGATACTTCTCTAGTATGTCAATTGTCTTTTCCAGAAAATCCTCTAATATTTTAATCTTGGCCTCTTCAGTTTTGATTACCTTCTCCTGAATTTCTGATAGATTACTTTCAATTACTATTTCTAAATCTGCAGGCAATTTCTTTTTCTCTTCTAGAAGTTTATGGTACATTTGTCTTGCAGACTCTAAATCAGTATTAATTTTAGAATAGTCAAATTCTTCTAAAGCTTTGTATGAATTCTCTAAAAAGTTTTCTAATTCCCTTTTCTTAATTGCTTCAACACTTTTTACTCTTAAGAAGAGATCATTAAGATTCCTCTCTATGTTTTTGCTTAGTTCACTAGAAAATCTGGGGTACAGTCTTTGCATATCTCTACTTAATGCAACATAAGTTCTCTCTGCCTCCGATAGATTTCCTGCAATGTAATCTTCCGTATATTTTTCAAGAGCCCTCCCAGTTCTATCATAGACAAAAGCTAGATTTTCAATCTCTCTCTTTTCAACATTTTCTATTTTAGAAATTAGTGTATCAATTAAGTTACCTACCCTATCTTCAATTTTAGAATCGATATTTCCATTCAAAGTAGGCCTTATTTTACTATATTTCTCATAGACAGCTCTTGAATCAAGGGGATTGTCTAAGATATACTGTTCTGTAAAAATAGGGAGGAATTTTTCAACTTCATCAAGGATGGTTAAGAGATCCATTCTTTTTCGATCTTCAATCTCTTTTATTCTCTGATTTAAAATTTTAAGATTATTGTCAATAAGTGTGGCCCTTCCACCCTTAAGTTGCCTCTTCTTTTCAATTAAAGAAGCATAAATATCCCTAGTTTCATCAAAATTTTCTGAAATATATTGATCGTTCAAATACTTGCTTTTTTCTTCAATTTCCTTTAAGAAAAGCTCGTAATCTTTTTTTAAGACATTTTCAGTTTTTTCAATTTTGTCTTCAATATTTGATAAATATTTTTGTATCTCTCCCTCTATTTCAGGGGATATATTCTTTGGAAGTTTTTTATTCTCTACATCAAGAAGAGAGAATATCTCGAGCACTTCTGTATAATTATTAAGAATGTAATCTTCTGTAAAAATCTCATCTTTATTTTTTACCTTTCTTAAGAAATTAAGAAGTGTAAGCTCCTGCTCCTTTTCAGTTTGATCAATTCTGTATTTAAGCTCTAATAAATTTGAGTCAATCTTTTTCTGGATATCCCAGACAATTACTTTTAATTCGTCAATATCGTCATAGATTTTTTGCTCTTCTAATTCGGTACTTTCTTTGCCAGTAACAGTATCAACATTTTCCCTAATCTGTTGAAGCTTTTCTTCAAAGTTTTCAATTTCCCACTGCTTTATAGCTTCAATATTATGTGATTTTAATCTGTCGAGAAACTCTTTATATCCATCAAGTAACTTTGATACTTCTAAGATTCTCTCTTCGTTAGATGTTTCAACTTCTGATATTTTTTCAGCCAATTCATCTATTTTTTTGTTTTCAAATGGCATAATAATAACACCAGGGCTATTCTATTATCGTAATATTTTTTATTTACTTTTACTGTTTTTATGTATTTCTGCAATACTTAGGAGATATTCTTCCTCTGCAAAGTGCAACTCTGCAGGAATAACGAGTGTATGTGGCGGTGGGCCATAGAAATCTTTATCAAATTTGATCAACTCATCTATATCTCCGTATATCATTCTCTGACTTTCATGGCTAATCCTTGAAATTACAATAATATCTCCAATATTTTTTTCATCATCAATTTTTTTTAAGATGTCCATGGCCTCTTTAGGATTCATAAAGAGATTTTTTTCCTTTTTTACATCAAGTAACAACATTGTATGGAGATTTCTTTGTTTATTTTCAACTGTGACATCATAAAAGCTTCTTGGGAAGAAATTTTCTTCAGGATAGGGAATACTAGCAGTTTTTCCAAATCTATAAATATGAAGGCCAGTCTCAGCAATTGCTGAATAGATAGATGAAGCATGAAATACTTTTGTTTTTACACCTTTTTTAATAGCTCTTAATAAGATATCCGTATGAGTTGTTGCAACTAGCGGGTCTCCAGATACAAGAAGTGCCACATCATCATTTTTCGCAATATCTAAAAACTCTGGATTTTTTTCTATATCCTCTCTGGAGAGGGAATTCACCTTTTTACCTAGAGCTTTTTCAAGCCAGAGAAGGTCAAAATCAAAATAGTTAGTATACGTGTCTACATAAATATTATTGACTTTATTTAACAATTCAAAAGCTTTCAAAGAAAGGTCTTTTTCTGTGAGCCCAAGGCCTACAAGGTATAACATCTATAATATAATAACGCTTTAAATATAAAAGATTTTAGATTATGATGTAACTCATTTTTAAAAATAATATAAATAGTCTATACTAATTAAAATTTAAAGAAAAATTTAATAAAAAATAAAATTTTTTAGTATCTAAGATATTTCTGGAACTCCCAGTCGGTAACATACATTGAGTATTCTTCCCAAACTTTTTTCTTGTGCTCAATGTACTTAGTAGCTATATGCTTACCTAGAGATTCCTTTACTACCTTGTCTTTTTCAAGCTCCTTTATAGCCTCTCCTAAGTTTATTGGTAGGGTTTCTATCCCCCTTTCTTCCAACTCAGCTAAGGACAATTCGAATAAATCGTAATCAACTGGCTCTGGAGGTTCTATCTGATTTTCAATTCCGTCCATTCCAGCTTTTAACATGGCTGTGAATGCAAGGTAGGGGTTACATGTTGGGTCAGGAGATCTAAACTCTATTCTAAGAGCCCTTTCGTTAGTTGGGTCGTATCCGGGCAATCTAACTAGTGTTGTCCTGTTTGCCCACCCCCATGAAATGTACACAGGTGCTTCGTATCCTGGAACTAATCTCTTATAAGAGTTAACTGAAGGTGAACAAATAGCAGTAAGAGCTTTAGCATGCTTTAAAATTCCACCTATGTACCATCTACCTTTATCAGATAAGTTCTTTGTCTTTGGATCATAGAACATGTTTCTGCCGTTCTGGAACAAACTCTGGTGACAGTGCATACCGTTTCCTGCCTGACCATAGAATGGTTTTGGCATGTATGTGACTACAAGTCCTTCTTTAGCAGCTATGTTCTTAACTACCTGTTTGTAGGTGATAACGTCATCTGCAGCCTCAAGAGCACTTTCTTTAAATCTGAAATCAATTTCGTGTTGACCGTTTCCTACTTCGTGGTGGGTAATCTCACTTTTAACACCCATCATTTGCATATAGAGTCCTGCTTTGTTTCTTATTTCCTCCCCAAGATCAAGAGGAGAGAAATCTGCGTATCCACCGGTATCATGCGGTACAAGTTTTCCATTTTCGTCTTTTAACAAGTGAAACTCTATCTCAGGCCCAACATAGAACTCCATTTTATCTTCTGCAAGTTTCTGGATTTCTTTTTTCAAAAGACTTCTTGGATCTCCTTCAAATGGCTTTAATGTTGTTGGGTAACATACATCACAGATGATTCTAGCTTCATCAAGCCATGGGATTATCTTAAATGTGTTTGGGTCTGGCATCAAAACGCTGTCACTGTGGGATATGTCTGTAAATCCTTTAATTGAAGAACTATCAAAACCCATACCAGATTCAAATACAGAGTCTAAAAGATCAACTGATATCGAGAAGTTCTTTGGTATTCCAAGCATGTCCACAAATTGCAATCTTACGTATTTTATGTTCTTTTCCTTAATTATTTTTTTTACCTGCTCTTTGTCCATTTTATTCCTCCAATAATTTTTTTTATATTTACCCATTTGTCTAGGTATTTGATAGAAAAGAGAAGTATCATCTACTATTTAATACTTACTGTTTTATAATGGCTAATTTAGGTCTAATAAGGACTAAAAAAAGGAAAAAGTGGCCTAAAATAATCAAAAAAAATTAGGTAATAAAGAGTAATTCGTCTCTCCAGTCGTCCCTTATTCTTCCATTTTTAATGTTTAACATAGGCATATAGTTGTGGAAGAATCTTATGGGGTCTGAAAGTCTAATTGTCTGAACATCTTCTATAGAATCTGGCCCATGATTTTTCTTTAGAGAAGGAACGATTATTTTGTTGAAGTTTTCTACTATATCTTCATCTCTTTCCCCTTCTAAAATCATTACAAGGGCTACCCTTCCATCTACTTCTGCAAGGAAAGATTGGTAAATATGGTCTGTAAATACCGTCCTTACATTGTTCTCTTCATTGATCTCTTGGATAAATTGGGAGTAAGGGAGGCCAAGTTTGAATTTTATTAAATAGAGGTGTCTAGCATTAATTTTCCCTATACCAGATTTATCTAAATTTACATTTAGATAGTAGTGTATGATTCCCTCTTCTTCTAATTTTTTCCTTTTTCTATAAACAGTTCTTACTGGAACTCTTGTTGCTTTACTTATTTGATTGTCGCTGCTTCGGGGATTTCTTATCAAAGCTTTGATGATTAATTTTTCTTGCTCATCTATAGTTCTTCCCCTGAGAATACATATATCTTTTACCATAGTAATTCCTCTATTTCATGCCAGAATAATATATTATCCTACCTAATCAGTATATAAAATTATCTATTATGAAATATTACTGCCATAAAAAGAAATATACCAATATGTTAATTTCCCTTAATAGCAAAATATTTATAAGAGATTTAAAAGTTTTTAATCATAGTAGTGATTTTATGAAATCATTAGATCAAGTTGATGTTGAAATTTTTAATGCGATTGAAGAAGAAATAAATCGTCAAAATGAGGGGCTTGAACTCATAGCAAGTGAAAATTTTACAAGCAATGCAGTTCTAGAAGCTCAAAGATCTGTCATGACAAATAAGTACGCTGAAGGATATCCTGGAAAAAGATATTATGGCGGATGTAAATTTGTCGATGTCGCAGAGTCTCTTGCAATTGAAAGGGCAAAAAAACTTTTTAAGGCAGACCATGCAAACGTACAGCCTCACTCAGGAACACAGGCCAATATGGCAGTTTATTTCGCATGTTTAGAAGTTGGAGATACAGTTTTAGGAATGGATTTATCCTGCGGAGGGCATCTATCCCACGGGTCTCCTGTTAATTTTTCCGGGAAATTTTATAACTTTCAGTTTTATGGCGTTAACAAAAATACCTATAGAATCGATTTAAACGAAGTAAGAGAAAAAGCAATTGAATTAAAACCTAAACTTATTGTAACAGGCGCTAGTTCTTACCCAAGGGAGATAGATTTCAAAGAATTTAGAAAGATCGCTGACGAAGTAGGCGCTCTTTTGATGGCAGACATGGCCCACATTGCAGGTCTTGTCGCATGTGGATTGCATAAATCTCCTGTGCCCTACTGCGATTTTGTAACATCAACCACTCATAAGACTCTAAGGGGCCCAAGAGGGGGATTAATACTCTGCAAAGAAGAACACAAAAAAGCAATAGATAAAGCGGTATTTCCATTTGCGCAAGGTGGCCCCATGATGCACACAATTGCCGCAAAAGCAGTTTGTTTCAAAGAAGCAATGGGAGAAGATTTCATTAACTATCAACGGCAGATTATAAATAACTGTAAAGTTTTGTCTGATGAATTGATATCGTTAGGCTATGAACTTATCACAGGTGGAACTGATAATCACTTACTTTTAATGGATTTAAGAAAAAACGATATTACTGGAAAAGAAGCTCAAGAGTTATTAGAGAATGCAGGCATTACAGCAAATAGAAATGTAATACCATTTGACCCAAAACCACCCAATGTCACATCTGGCCTTAGGCTAGGAGTTCCTGCCATTACTTCCAGAGGTATGAAAGAACCAGAAATGAAACAGATAGCCGGTATGATACACAGAGTACTCCAAAAGAAGGATGATTGCACTCCTGAAAAAGTAAGGGCGGAGGTAAGGGAACTCTGCAAAAAATTCCCAATAAATCTATGACTACAAAAATACTTGATGGGAAAGCCCTATCTCTGAAAGTAATAAATGAACTTTCAGGAAAAGTTGCAGATTATAAAAAAAGAGGGCTTTACCCTAAATTGGCAACTGTATTAGTGGGAAATGACCCTGCATCTAGGGTATATGTTAATCTTAAAAAGAAGGATTCTGAGAAGATTGGTATTGATTATGAAGAATTTTATTACGATGATATTTCTGAAGAAGGCCTTCTTTCTTTAATTGATATTTTAAATAAAAGGTCTGATATCCATGGTATCCTAGTTCAGCTACCTTTGCCTAAACATATTGATAGCAATAAAATATTAGAAAAAATTGATCCAACAAAAGATGTGGATGGATTTACCCCCATTAATGTTGGTAAGATACTTCTAAATATCGCAGATATTTTTCCATGTACTCCGAAAGGAGTAGTTAAACTGCTAGACGAATATAATGTCCCTATTGAAGGTGCAGACATAACAATAATTAACAGAAGCAATATTATTGGAAAACCCTTGGCTGCCATGTTAATAAATCGTGGTGGAACTGTAACTGTAGTCCATACAAAAACTAAAGACTTGAAAGAAAAGACAAAAAATGCAGACATTGTAATCGTTGGAGTTGGAAGAACTGACTTTTTAAAAGCAGATATGGTAAAGGAGGGGGCCGCTGTAGTTGACGTAGGTATAACTCGTGATGTAGAAGGTGTCAAAGGTGATGTCAAGTATGACGAGGTCAGCAAAAAAACATCTTATATAACCCCAGTTCCAGGTGGAGTTGGCCCTATGACAAGAGCAATGCTTCTGGAAAACCTTATAATCTGCTTCTTGAAACAGAACGACTGTGCAAGATGATTTTTTAGAGTCGTTGAAGTTAATTGGTTCTAAACCGGGTCTCGAACGACTAAACTCTAAACTTGGACTTGAAAGAATAAGATTTCTTCTCAAAAAAAGTGGAACAAATTGGGAAGATATACCCGTAGTTCATATTGCTGGAACAAATGGAAAGGGTTCAGTTGTTACTTTTATTTCAGAAATATTGTCTCAATCTAACTATAAAGTTGGATCTTATATTTCCCCACATTTAATTGATATATACGAAAGAATAAAAATTGGAAATAAAAATATCTCTCCAAAGGATTTTGATAGGATTCTTTACAACTTAAAATCTTATTGCGAGGAAGCAGAAAAAATAGGAGATATTGGAAGCCCTACTTTTTTTGAAGTACTTACTGCAGTTTCTATTATTTATTTTGCTGAAAAGAAAGTTGATTTTATAGTCTCTGAAGTTGGACTTGGGGGCAGGCTCGATGCCACTAATATATTGAATGGCAAAGCAATTGCAATTACAAATATCTCTCTCGATCATCAAGAAATACTGGGCAACAGCAAGGAAGAAATATTGATTGAAAAAGCAGGAATAATAAAAAAAGGATCTATAGTTTCTTCTTGCATTGATTTAGAATTGACCCCTTTGCTTGAAAAGATATGCATCGAGAAAAATGCTTCACTAAAATTACTCAATAGAGATTTTGAAGTAAGGGAGAAGAGGATTAGCTTTGATGGGTCTGTCTTCGACTATCGTTCTAAAGAAAATCTGTTCAAGGATGTTGAAATTAGAATGATTGGAAGGCATCAAATAACAAATGCCGCATGTGCTATAAGTTTAGCAGAATCACTAGACTCCTTAGGATTTGAAATAAAAGAACAATCAATACGAAAAGGTCTTGAAAAATCTAGCTGGCCCGGAAGATTTCAAATATTAAAAAGAAATCCCATGATTTTAGTTGATGTTGCACACAATGAGGCCGGAGCTAAGTCCCTTTCTGATACATATAACAGCTTATTCACAGATTCAAAAACACTTTTACTAGTTGGAATATCTCAAGATAAAGACATAGATGGAATATTTAAAGAATTTTCGAAAATATCAAAAAGAATAGCCCTAACAACCATTCCTCCAAGATGTGCAAATATTGAAATTCTTGAAGAAAAAGCAAGAAACTATTTCAAAGAGATTAAAACTTTTGAAGACCCACTAAAAGCTTTTGACTATTGCGTGTCAAACCTTAAAAATGAAGATAAATTACTCATCACTGGGTCTATCTACGTAGCCGGATATATATTGAAAGGAAGGAAATTACTTGGCAGTTGAAACAAATAGATTGTTCTTTGGCTCGATGTTAGGATTCTATAAATCATTTTTTCATGGATTTACAATGGTCCTTTTTGGTATTTACTTTACTAAATTGGGCATATCACTTTTACCATATGCATTATTATTTGTTATAGGAGATGGTGTTTCTTTCTTCTTAAAGCCTGTTATTGGAGTTCTTTCTGATAGAATTGGAGAGAGATATTTGTTGTTAATTGCTTTGATATTGTCTTCTATATCCGCTTTCATGATTTCATTTACCAATAATATTCTTTATATAGCGCTGCTTCAAGTTCTTGTTGCAGTTTCGCTTGCAACTTTCTTGACAGTAGTTATAATTTTCTCCCTCAGACCTATAACTCTAAAACCTGAAAAGAAAGTTAGTGTTTTTGGTGGTGTTTCTGGATTGGGATGGGTATTTGGGCTTTTGCTTCCTGGAGTATTTGTTGATCTCCTTGGGCTGAAAGGAGCTTTTTATACTTTGTTTATAATAGGAGTTTCAATCTCAGCCATGTACCTATTTTTCATGAACCAATTCAAATTTGAATTGAGAGAAAAAAGTTACCCTTCAGTTGAAACATTGAAAAAAGTACTGGACCCTATAGTGTACAAGACATTTGATATTGCAGTTTTTTCAGCATTTCTAATATTTTTTGTAAGGTTTGCCATAGGAAAACTTGGGATGTCGGGATCTATAGTTTCTTTAATTGTAGCATTTGAGTCATTAGTTTTTGGTTTTTCTGAGATCTTAATTGGGCGATATGTAAAAGTTGAAACAAAAAGATTTTGGATAAAATGGGGAGCATTAATACATATAACTGGTATTGTATCTCTACTTCTATCTAATAATATTGTTTTGTTCTTTTTGGCTTCAGGGCTTATTGGTTTAGCCGGGGCATTCATTGACGTTTGGTGTTACTCATTTTTGTGCGAGTCTATTGAAGTTTCAAAAAGAGGTACAATATTTTCTACTTTTTCACTAAGTCAAGACCTTTCTACGATAACAGGATCAAGTCTTCCTGCGCTTGCCTCATTTTTAGCAATTAATCCATTTGCTTCAATGATACTTTTCCCGGCAATAATTCTTGTTTATTCTATTAAACGTGGCTAATGATTCTTTCATCAGTAATTATAATATCCATTTTTATATCATGTTTTTGAATAGGTAAAGATTCAAAAATTTGAAACTCATATGCGAGCCCAACTTTAAGTCCCGTAGATTGTAATAAAAACCTGTCAAAATAGCCTCCACCTCTCCCGAGTCTTTCACACCCAATTCCAAATGCTAGTCCTGGGATAAAAAGAATTTCAATTTCGTTAGGATCAACAATTTTTGTATCTTCTTTAGGCTCTAGGATATTGAAATTTCCCGTTTTTAGATCATTTAAGGTGTCAATTCTTCTAGCTTCAAGAGAATTGCTATCTTTCTTTGTCAAAGGAACGCATACAATCTTCCCTTGGATTATTGAATGATCAATCAAATCAAGAGTATCAACTTCTTTTTCTTTTGACACATATGAAAATATGATATCTGCATCAATGTATTCGGGAATTTTGTAGACATTGTTTCTTATTTTTTCATCCATAATATTTTTTTTAGAATAGTCCAAGTTTTTCATTTTTTCCTTAACTCTGGCCCTTAGTTCAGACTTAGAAAGCATAAATTAAATAACGAAAACTTTTTAAAAAGATTTACAATTGAATCTGAAATCAAGATGGTTATAATGGAAAGTGATATTGACATTGCTAAAAAAGCCGATATTTGGCCAATAGAAAAAATATCCGGAAAAACTGGAATTGGGACTGAATACCTCGAGTTTTACGGAAAATATAAAGCGAAAATAGATTTATCTATTTTAAAAACTACAGAAAAAAATACCAATGGTCATTTAATATTAGTTACGGCAATGAATCCTACCCCATATGGAGAAGGAAAGACACTTACCACAATAGGATTGGGCCAAGCTTTGTCAATTCTTGGAAAAAAGACGATCATTACATTAAGAGAACCATCAATGGGGCCTGTTTTTGGTGTTAAAGGTGGCGCAACAGGAGGAGGATACTCTCAAATTTTACCTATGGAAGACATTAACTTACATTTCACAGGAGATATTCATGCAGTCCAAGCTGCCCACAATCTATTGGCAGCTATGCTTGACACACATATCTTGATGGGAAATGAACGTGATATAGATATTAACAATATTGTATGGCCGCGGGCTATCGACATGAATGATAGGGCCTTGAGGAATATTGTTATAGGGCTAGGTGGCTCAGGAAATGGTGTTCCACGTGAATCCAAATTTATAATTACTGCAGCTTCAGAGATAATGTCAATTGTTTGTCTCTCAAAAGATATAATCGACCTTAAAGAAAAACTTTCCAACATCACTGTTGCATTTGACCGAAAAGGCAATCCCATAAAAGCCGGAGATTTAAAAGTTGAAGGTGCATTAGCTACAATATTAAAGGACGCACTAAAACCAAATCTTGTTCAAACAATTGAACATACACCAGCCATTATTCATGGCGGGCCTTTTGCAAATATATCTATAGGAACAAATTCTATAGTTGCCACCAATATTGCCTTGAAATTGGCAGATTTTGCCATAATTGAAGCTGGATTTGGTGCAGATTTAGGCGCAGAAAAGTTTTTGAATGTTGTCTCAAGAAAAGGTGATTTTTGTCCCTCTGCTGTGGTACTTGTTGTTACGTGCAAGGCAATAAAATACCATGGAGGATTAAAAGATATTATTACTTATCATGATGAAGAAGCCTTCATAAAAGGTTTAAAAAATGTTGAAAAGCATATTGATAATCTGAAACTTTTTGGAGTTCCGGTAGTTGTATCTATTAACAAATTTGATTTTGATAGGGATCAAGAAATAGAAATGATAAAATCTCTTTGCTCAAAGAAAGAAGTTCCTGTAGCCCTCTCTAAAATGTTCTCAGAGGGGGGAAAGGGTGGCTTAGAACTTGCAAATATAGTGCTAGAATTGTCGAAACAAAAGAATAATTTCAAGCCACTATACGAACTAACTGACGATATTGAAAAAAAGGTAGATATAATTGCTAAAAAGATCTATGGAGCAAAACGCGTAATATTTGAAACTAAACCGAAGAAAAAAATCGAATTATACAAAAAGTTGGGATATGGAAATCTTCCAGTCTGCATAGCTAAAACTCAAATGTCTTTATCTGATGACAAGAACCTTATTGGAGTTCCGCCACCATTTGATCTTGAGGTAACAGATGTTGAACTTGCAAGTGGTGCAGGATACATTGTCGTAGTTTGTGGAAATATTAATCTAATGCCTGGATTATCAAGGTCTCCTGCAGCTGTAAAAATGGACATTGATGATAAGGGAAATATAAAAGGTCTGCTCTAGTCTAACTATATCTACAATATATGTCCTTAATAGGTATAAATAATTTATTTTTTGGCTTAATATGGCCATTAATTAATAGATATTAATATATATATTTTCTTTTATGCTTTTATTATGAACAAATTTCCTAAAGAGAAGGATATTTCAGGCTGCTCTATATTTGGATTAATTAATACTGATGGAGAAAAGGTCAGTGGCAGCGTCATAACAGAGGCAATTTCTGTTATGCATGACAGAGCAAATGGACTGGGTGGCGGATTTTCCGGTTATGGCATATACCCTGATTATCCAGATGATTATGCATTTCATTTATTTTTTGACTCTGTCAAGGCTAAGGAAGAAACTGAAGATTTAATTAATAAGCATTTTTTAATTGAATACGACGAAAAGATAAGGACTGATAATTCTGTAAATCTCCCCAACAAACCACTTTTATGGAGATACTTTGTTAAAAACAGAAATATTTTATCAAAGGAATCTGAAAGAGAAGAAACCTTCAAAGTAGTAATGGACATTAATAACAATATAGATGGCGCTTATGTAATTTCAAGTGGAAAAAACATGGGCGTTTTCAAAGGTGTTGGATACCCTGAAGATATAAGTAAATTTTATCGCCTCGAAGAATATAGCGGATACATATGGACTGCCCATGGAAGATTCCCCACAAATACTCCTGGATGGTGGGGCGGGGCACACCCATTTGGGTTACTTGACTGGACCATAGTACATAATGGTGAAATCTCTTCTTACGATACCAATAGGAGATATCTCGAGATGTATGGTTACAGGTGTAATCTTGTAACAGATACTGAAGTAATTACATATCTCTTTGATTTTTTAGTCAGAAAGAATAGTCTCCCCCTTAACTTAGCATCCAAGATTCTTGCAAGTCCAATGTGGGTAGATATAGATAGAATGGAAGAAAAAAAGAGAGAGGTTCTAAAAGCATTGAGGATGACCTATGCAGGTGCACTACTAACAGGACCCTTTTCAGTTATTTTAGGATTTGAAAATGGTATAATGGGTCTGGGGGACAGATTAAAACTTAGGCCGCTTCTAGTAGGAAAAAATGAAAATACAGTATACATGTCAAGTGAAGAATCTGCAATAAGGAAGATATGTCCTGATCTTGATTCTGTCTATAGGCCAAAAGGTGGAGAGCCTGCAATAGCTTTGTTGGATGGTAACTATGTCTAATGTAATTCCCGAATTTATTGTTGATAAAAATGAAGACAGATGCATCAAATGTAAAGTCTGTGTAAGACAATGCTCTGAAGAAGTATTTAAGTACTTTGAGGATTTTGACTTAATTCGCATTTACAATGACAAATGTGTTGGCTGTCATAGATGTGAAATGATGTGTCCAACAGACGCACTAACTATCACAAAAAACAATGCGCTTTACAAAGAAAACTCACACTGGAGCTCCTATACTATCAATAGTATAAAAAAACAGGCTGAAACTGGAGGAATGATTCTTACAGGTAGCGGAAATGACAAACCTTACGTTTCTTACTGGGATAAAATGCTACTAGACGCTTCGCAGGTAACTAACCCACCAATAGACCCTTTAAGGGAACCAATGGAATTAAGGACATATTTGGGTAAGAAACCTGGCAGGGTATCAATAAAAGAGGAAAACGGAGAAATATCACTCGAAACTGAATTATCGCCTCAACTTAAGCTTGAGACCCCAATAATGTTTTCTGCAATGTCTTATGGTTCTATAAGCCTTAATACATGCGAATCTCTTGCATCTGCAGCTACAAAACTCGGCACATTTTATAATACTGGAGAAGGAGGACTACATAAAAAACTATACAAATACGGAAAAAATACAATTGGGCAAGTGGCTTCAGGTAGATTTGGTGTTGATACAGATTATCTAAGTACCTGTGCCGCAATTGAAATCAAAATTGGCCAAGGAGCAAAGCCCGGTATAGGTGGCCACCTTCCGGGAGAAAAGGTTACAGTAGAAATATCTGAGACAAGAATGATTCCCTCTGGAACTGATGCCATATCTCCAGCACCACACCACGACATATATTCGATTGAAGATCTAAAGCAATTAATATCTTTGATTAAGGAAGCAACTAATTATGAAAAACCTATTTTTGTAAAAATTGCGGCCGTACATAATTCTGCTGCAATAGCATCTGGAATTGTCAGGGCAGGTGCCGATGTAATTGTAGTTGATGGATTTAGGGGCGGTACCGGTGCAGCACCTTCAGTTATTCGTGACAATACAGGCATGCCAATTGAAGTTGCACTTGCCGTCATAGATCAAAGATTAAGGGATGAAAGCATCAGAAATGAAGTTTCAATAGTTGCTGCAGGTGGAATAAGATCAAGTGCGGACGCTGTAAAAGCTATGGCCTTGGGCGCCGATGCGGTCTACATAGCCACAGCAGCACTAATTGCGATGGGGTGCACACTATGTCAGAAATGTTACAAAGGAAAATGTAATTGGGGACTAACAACACAAGACCCTGTTTTAACAAGAAGATTAAATCCTGCAATTGGCTCTGAAAAATTGACAAATCTTGTTAACAGTTGGAATCTAGAAATAAAGGAAATTCTTGGAAGTATGGGTATAAATGCAATAGAAGCCCTTAGGGGTAACAGGCTTAGATTAAGGGGAGTCGGACTCACAGAATTAGAATCTAAAATATTGGGCATTGAACATGCGGGGTTGTGAACATGAAAAGAAGGATAGTATGTGATGAGGATTTCTGCATTGGATGCAGATTATGTGAAGTTCACTGTAATGTTAAACATTCTAAATCCAAAGACATCATTTTGGCATATAAATTTGAGAATGAAAAAGAACCCTCAAGAATGGCATTTGAACAAAAAGAACACGTCTGTGGATCAATTGTATGTATGAATTGCAAAGATCCCTTATGCATTAAAGCTTGTTCTATGGGTGCGATAAGAACAGAAGATGGAACTGTTATAATTGACGCTGAGAGATGCGTTGGCTGCTGGATGTGTGTTATGGTCTGTCCATTTGGAGCCATAAAGAAAGGTGATAAAAAAGCTTTCAAGTGTGACCACTGTCATGATGAGGAAGTTCCTATTTGTGTTCTCAACTGCCCTAACAAAGCATTGGCGTATGAGGTGGACTAAATGAGATACGTTATAATAGGTAATGGAGCTGCAGCAATTGGAGCAATTGAAGGAATAAGAAATAATGACAATGAAAATGAGATTATCTTAATCTCTAAAGAAAATTGTGTATCTTATTCAAAACCTCAACTTTACAAGATGTTAAAGAAAGATAGTTTAGAAAACATATATTATAGAAAAGATGACTTTTATAATAAATACAATGTTTCAACTATTTTAGGAAAATCGTTAAACTCAGTTGACTTCAATAAAAAAATATTGGTAGTTGACAAAGAAACAATAAAGTATGATAAATTACTTATAGCAACAGGCGCCAAATCAAATGTACTTGATATAAAGGGATTTGATGGAGAACTATTCTCATTCACAAATATAGAAGAAGCTCTTAAACTCAAAGAGGCTCTTGCCAATAAAGATAGAATTTCAATTCTTGGTGGTGGATTAATTGGTGTTAAGTTATCTGAATATCTACATAATATGGGGAAAGAAGTATTTCTTATAGTTGGTTCTAAAGGAGTTTTGAGCTCTCTCGGGGATGAAAAGATTTCTGAAATACTTAACAATGAGATTATAAAAAGTGGAGTCAATTTGCTACTTTCAAGAAAAATAATAAGTGCAAAGAAAGAAGGGCCAAAAATAGAAATCAAACTAGACAAGGGAAGCATAACTTGCGATGCAGTAGTCTCCTGTAAAGGCGTAAAACCTGAGGTATCTCTATTTCAAAAAACAGAACTTACTATCAATCGGGGCATAAAAGTTGATGACCACATGAGGACTAACATTGAGGATGTTTTTGCAGCAGGAGATGTGACTGAAATGTATAATTATCTTGAAGATAGCTATTGCAATATTCCAATTCTCCCCAATGCATATGGGGGTGGATACTGTGCAGGGATTAATATGTCAGGTGGCGACAGTAAGATTGATACAGTTTACCCTATGAACTCACTACAAATTTTTGATGTTGAATTAATAACAATGGGATTATTATCTCCAAATGAAAATGACGAAGTTCTTTTTTCACTAGACTCTGAAAAGAAAGTTTATAGAAAACTAGTTATTAGGGATGGGAAATTAGTTGGAGCAGCACTTCTGGGAGATATAGACCGTGCAGGTATTTTAAATAATATCATTAGAAATAAAGTAGATGTTTCATCTATAAAAGAAGAATTATTAAACGCCAAAATTAACTTTTATACTCTTCCAAGGGAGATGAGGGAAATAATAGTTAAATCTTATACTGAGGGGATCAAATGATTCTTAATTGCAAAGGACTAAATTACACCGAAATAAACAAGTCTATACGGAAAGCAATAGAAAACGGTGAAAAAGAATTAGTAATGAACAACATAAATGGTCAGAGCTATCTATTTGCAGGATTTAAGAATTCTATAAAGGCAATAATTAATGGAGTACCTGGAAATGATCTTGGTGGAATGATGGACGGCCCAAGCATATTTGTGAACTCAAATATCCAAGACTGTGTTGGAAATACAATGAACAGCGGTAAGATCGTCGTACATGGCGATGCTGGAGATATCTTGGGTTATGCTATGCGTGGCGGGAAGATATTTGTTAAAGGAAAAGTTGGCTACAGGTGTGGGATCCACATGAAGGCATTTGGAGAGAAAATTCCTGTTATAGTAATAGGAGAGGATGCAGGTGATTTTCTTGGAGAGTATATGGCTTCTGGAATAATAGTAGTATTGTGTAAAAATAATTCTAAGTTGGATAGCAACTATATTGGAGTTGGCATGCATGGAGGCGCAATATATATTCGTGGAAGTGTTGATGAGTACAATATTGGGAAGGGAGTTGCAATAACCCCTCTAGATGAGTGGGATATAAATTTCTTAACAAATGTTCTAAAAGAATATTCGCAAGATATGAACTCCAAAGATAAATACGACTTAAATTCATTCGTTAAGTTAAGTCCGCTAAACTCTAGGCCGTTCCAGAGGCTATATAGCTATTGAAGCGGATAAATATTTAAACTTCAAGTTGTCATTAATCACGATGAATAACAAATTCATTGTTTTTGGATTGATAGTATTGGTGGCACTTGCAGCTATGTGTTCAACGCCAGGTTCAAATCAACAACAGTCCGGAACACAAACTACTCAGCAACAGACAGAAACAACTTCGAGTCCAGAATCGTCAAGCACAGGAGAAGTTCTTTACAATGAAAAATATACTTTGAATGGGACTTACTATAAACAATATGGGATGGCTTTGACAAAAGGGAGCAAAGTGAAATTCTCATATGAAACTACCGATAATGAAACTTTCGAAATATTTATTTTAAATAGCACACAACATAACTACTTCTCTTTATATGGCCTTAGCAACATGAGAAAAAATAATCAATATCTAAAATTTTACTCAGGCACAAAATCAGAATTTGAATACACCTTCCCCGAAGATGGGCCATATTTCTTTGTAATCTATAACTTAAATAGTTTCCAAGTACAATACTACTTTTCTGCTATAATCTCTTCTGGAGAAAAATTAGATAAATATGAATATGTCATTGCAAAAGGAACAAATGTAAGTTATAGCAAAGACGGATGGAGAGCTTATGCAACTACCCTTCAGAAAGGAGAAGTTCTCAATATATATTACAGTGTTAGACAAAATGAATATAGAAATCACTTTATCAAAATGTATATCTTAGATGCAGATGGATATACTAGCTGGAAAAAATCTCCAGTAGACTATTCCGGAAAAATATACCTTGATTCCACAAATGATAGAGAACGAAGCTATGAGCAATTGAAATGGACCGTGCCAGAAAAAGGAATATATTATATTGTTTTTTGGAACCGTGATTCGCCTGAAAGCATGGGGCTTGATTACAAGATATACAAACAATTTTAATTTTTTATTTTTTCTCTTTTTTTGCAATATTTTTTCAGGGATATCTTTATAAGATTATTGCAATTATCTTAAATCCCGGCGAAAAACATGAGTCTAATATCAAGGATTTCTAGTTATCTTGATACTTTAAAGTATAGTGTGAACCCTGAAAAACTAAAGGACAGTGAATACTTTCTTGGAACATATCTAAAACTCAAAAGAGATTATGAAGAACTAATATCAATCCGGCGAAAAATAGAATTTTTGGGATATCAAAATCCCTATTTTGTTATTAAAGGACTCAAAGATGCACAAGACCCATATTTTAGAAAAAGGGCGATGGAGAAGAAGATCTGTTTTGATAATATACAACATTCTATAGCAGCACATAGAGTTGCAATAGGCCAGCTAATAGATGCTATGGGATTTGAAAAGGATGGCACCATATATACTGGACACGAGGCTATTAAGTTTACAGAAGATGGGGGGGAAGGTAAATTTATTTTTAGTCCCGATGGGGTCTATAGATTAGAGATACTGAAATATCTTTCTTTTTCCGGAGAGTACATGAAAACTCTTTTTTCCTTAACTAAGGAAGAGAGGGAAAATTATCGTAAAATTATGGATATTCTTGGGGATAAATCAAAGAGCAAACCATCTACAAAAAAGAGAATCCCTCAGGAATATGGAATGATGGGCCCAAAGGAATACTCACCATTCAAAAAAGACTATTCTCAATTCAAACGAGAGTTCTATGAAGAAACAATCGATCTAGGAAGGCCACCAATATATGACAAACATATAAGAAAAGTTCTTTCTATAGCTTATGCCCCATTTGGTGTTGATGCAATTGCTGGGGACATAGCTCTATTTTATCTGAAAAAAACATATATGGAAAGAAAAATATATGGAGGGCCATTTCCTACAATAGATCCTGACCCTAACGAATCACTACTGGGTAGATTCTATAAGACAGTTTTATTGAAAGAAGAAATGATGAATAAACTTAAGGAAATGAATTTAAAAGAGAAGAATAGTTTAGTTGCCGCGATTTCATATTATTTGGTTTCAGAAGATTATGACAAGACTTTGTTATTTTTCTCAATAGAAAATAATGAATTCGAATCTGCTTTGATAAGGGCAGAAAATTATGGGATTATCTCTAAAGAGAGTAAACATTTACTTGAAAGAGTAGTTAAAAGTGGAGAGAAAAAAGATATAACAAAGAAATTTTTACAAGAACTTAAGGGGGTCCAAGATTGAAGAAAATAATTGCAAAGAATAAACGGGATCTTATAAGAAAATTAAGATCTGATCTTTCTACTACTGATGAAAAAATCTATATCAATATGAGGCCATCAGTAGACATTATGGTTGAAGTCTTAGAACATGCCCCCAATGTAAAGTATATATTGTGTCCCAAAAGTCTTTACTCTCTTACTTCAATACGTGTCAAAAAAGCCCTTGAAAGGGTAGGGGTGCTTCTTATTCCTTTTGGTGATGGGGCTGGAAGGCCAAATAAATATGACGATGAAACTGTGGGTAAATTAAAAAAGATGTATGAGCTTGGAGTTCCAGTAAAAGAGATCTCAAAAAGCCTAAAGATACCTCTTAGGACGGTGTATCATATCGCAAATGAGGAAGATTATCTGCCAGGCTCACAGTAATTATCCTAAATCTTTTATATAAATTGTATTTTCTTTGGCAAATACCGTGTATGTTTCGTCTCCTATATTCATTATTCTAATTGGAGTTTCACCTTCTCCAATTTCTTGTTTGTTTAATGTATCAAAGTAATAATCTAGTTTCAAATAATATTCTTTTCCTGTAAGGATATCCCACAAGATAGCGTAGTATTGGTCTCCGTTTCTCTTTAATTGTCTAATCCAGTCACTTCCATTTGAAAAACTCTTTCTTGTAAAATTACTTGTATTACTCTCTGAAGAATATCTAAGAAAGACAGTGTCAAAAACATACCATCCTTCTTTTCCAGAGTATCCTGTTGCAACAACATCTCCGTCGATTAGCTCAAGGCAAAGGCCTCCATCTTCCCAATTATTATTATCATAAAAGTCAATCCAAAGGATATCAAAATCCTTTGTAAGTTTACACACAAAAATATCGTAGTTCTTATTTTTTGATTCTCCAGTTAGGTAGAAGTTACCTTCATAATCCTCTAGTATATCGTAAGGCCTTTCATAAGGCCCAACATCCAATACTTTTTTTGAAATAATATTTCCATTGCGATCAATTTTTACAATAAAACTATCCGATTCCCTTTTGTTTGTTGAATACCCAACAACAGTGACCTCTTGCTTATCATTTACTGTAAAAGACGAAAGTATATCTCTACTAGAATTTATTATTTTGATTTCCCACCGTTTGCTGAGGCTCGATGTGAGCTTTATAAGAATGTTGTCCCCTTCGTTTGAAATTCCAAGTAGGTAAATATTTGAAAAGTTATCATTAAGAATTTTAGATAATTTGAAGCTTTCAATAGTCTGCTCTCTTAAAAATTGGCCTTCTTTTGACTTAATTATAAAGGAACTATTGTCCCCTTCCAAGTTACCTGCAAGATAAATACTATCTGTGTTTGAATCAAAAGATACATCTGTAACAATGTATCCATTTTTTAATTCGTATAAAATAGACTGTTCAGAAGAAAAAGCTGAGAAGCTTGAAAATACAAGTATAGCAAAAACCAAAAAAGAAACAATCAATTTCATAATCTTAATATTTTTTAATCCTTTAAAAAATATACCTTTTAATTAGTGTCAGTTGGACCCTCAATCTTAAAATTCTTATCTTTTAATTAGTAATCGATTAAATTATTAAAAAAGAGAAATGCACAGTTTGTCGCTTCGGAGGAGTAGGTCTTCCATAGCCGGATGCTTCGACTTCTCGAAGCGGCTTCTGTCTTTCGGTGTCCGATAGAGACATTTTTTCCAATGTCATGGACCGGGTAAGTTCGAATTGACTCGAACACTTTCCGATAAGACCTAGCCATCCCGGAAATACCCTTGTCCAAGAGCCTTGTATGCGGTGGAGCGTGATACTCAAATCCGCCTAAGCGGCTCAGACGCAAGGAATGAAAGACTTTGTTACCAGCGAAGTTTCGACCTGTGCAACATTAAATATTCAATTAACTTTATTTAAAATTTACTGTTATCAAATATCTAGAAAAACAAATATTCTTTATATATTATACTTTTTATTTGAATCGTTCCCTGATACGGTAACCGGTGTTGTTAAACGATATATTCTTTGCAAGTATTAGGTCCTTTTCCTTTGTTATTTTTATAATCTCATCAAGTTCACGGTATCTATGAGAAATGTGAGTCAAGATAATGACAGTGTTTTCTAATTCGTCTTTTAAATCAAGAATATCCTCAACATGAACATGCATTCGTTCTTCAGCAATTTCTATCTCTTCTTCAAAAAAATATCTACACTCTGTAATCAAAACTCTTGGCGCCAAAGCTATGATATTTTGTCTGTTTCTGTAATTTGAACCTTCCCAATCTCCAGTCACAAGAACACTTGTTTCCGAGTTATTAATGTAATAACCAAAGTTGGGCACAGTATGCTTAAAGGCCACAGGAGCAACAGTAGTTCCGTTAAATCTTAGAGTCTCCTCTTCACGAATAGGAGCAAGTTTTCTTCTTCCTTTAGAATGGAAGTTTATCATCTTGGAATGGATATCAAACACATTTTCAGTTTCGCCATATTCTTTTCTTTCATCGTAAGGAGCGTAGATTTTTATTGGATTTTCAGAAAGGCTTAGGAAGTCTGCCCCCCCTGCCATACAAGACCTAACGTGATCAAAGTGAAAATGTGTTAAAAGATATACTTTATTTTCATTTTTTGCCCCACATGGGCTATCAACTCTGAACTCTAATTTGTCAAGTTTAATGACTATAGAAGGGTGGTAAGGTGCATGTAATCTTACAGATCCTAAAAACTTGGAACTCATCTTATATCATCTAGGATAACTCTACAGGTATCTTTGAAAATCTGATCCTTTGATCTTCATTTTTCAACCATATGATTGGTTCGCCTTCTTTGCTATCTATGTAGAATGTATATTTATTATCTTTAATTTCGTCTGTTGTTATTTCAAGGCCTTCGTATGCTTCCAAAGTTTTTTTTACTTCTTCACTTATGCTTTTTTCGACATAACAGTCAAGAAATGAAATCTCATAAAAGACAGGATTGACTTTTTCCATATACTCCTTTACTTCCTTGTTGTTGTTCAGGTATCTTGTCAGAACTCTAACTTTAGTGCTGTTTTTGATAAAAGGCCTTATTCTCTTCATTAAATTGAAATCACTGCCTAAATTTATAAACCTTATTCTTATACTCAAAAGAAATTTTTACAGAAATCTTTTTAAGTATTTTAAAAAAAGGTAAGCTATAATTAAGTGATGAAAAATGGAAGAAGACGATTTATTGGATCATAGTTCTGAACTAATAGGATCTCTGGCCCATAAATTGGCATTTAAAAGGGGAGTGCATGTAGTTGAGAAAGAAAAAGACCTTTCCAGTAAAGGTTTCTCCAAAGAGAGGTATAGCATGGCCCCCGAAAATAGACCTTTCTGATTTCTCAAGCATAATTAAACAGAGCATGTTTGCCCTCATCATCTGCGCATTTGCAGATATATTTGCAGGTATTTATCTCACTAAAATGATAGACTTCTTGATATTGCTGCCCGGAATTTTGACGATGCTTCCTGCTGCAATAGATATGAGGGGCAATGTCTATGCATCAATGGGGTCGAGACTTTCAACAGGCTTACATACTGGTGAAATAACGCCTAGCCTAACAGAGTCAAAATTAATCAAAGAAAATGTATACTCTTCTCTTATACAGACAGTTATTATGGCCACAGTTATTGCTTTTTTTGCAATGGTTGGGGGCATTATTATTGGAAATGATACAATAGGATTCATTCATCTGTTTTTTATATCCTTATTTGCTTCTCTTATTGCGGCAATAGGCCTTATTTTAACTACCATTTTAGTGGCAATTGTTTCTTTTAAGAAGGGCCTTGATCCTGATAATGTATCCTCCCCTCTGATTGCATCTATAGGTGATATACTAAATGTTGTCTCACTTTTTGCAATAGGCATACTATCTTTTTCCTTAAGCAAAGGCTTCATGTTAGTTTCTAGTATTGTGGTTAGTTTAATCATTGTTTTATTGGCACTATTTTCTGTAAGGAAGAGTTATTATGCAAAAAGAATACTAAAAGAATCTATGGGATTTTTAGCCGTTTGTGCTTTTCTGAGCACTCTTGCAGGATCCCTTCTTGATAAGAATTTAGAGTTTATTGGAGTATTCCCGCTACTATTGGTATTATCTCCTCTTTTCAATGCAGAGAATGGGAACATTGGTAGTATTTTATCTGCTAGAATATCTACTAGTTTTCACTTAGGTCAAGCAGAGATTACTTTTTTACCAAAATTAAGAATATTAAAGGAGTTCGCATATACATTTTTAATTACAATAATATTGTTCCCAATACTTGCCATAATAGCATTTGGCATGTCGACATTACTTAATATACCACAAATGAACTTTCTAGTCATTTTGGAGGTGTCGATACTTGTTGCAATTGCCTCTTCCTTTGCCAGTATGATGACTTCATACTATCTTACCTACTTCTCAATTAAAACAAATATTGACCCAGACAATGTTGTAATACCTTTACTTACGAGTGTAATGGATATTGCCAGTGTAAGTATTTTATTTCTAGTTGCAACAAATATTCTTTTTTAAATTATTAGAAAATATTTTTTATACCTAGAATTATGAATTTAACTCCCCAAGATAGGGTTACAAGACCTAGGATGGTGGTTGCAACTTGAGTCGCAGTGTCACCCAATACTTTTTTTACTTTATTTGACATAAGGAATAATAATACTGTAATTAAAAGAACAATGCCTACTGCAATCCCTGTCAGAACTTTTCCATAGTCATTACTTGCTATAATTATTGTAAATATTGTGGCAGGGCCTGTTATTAGCGGAGTTGCAATAATAGATGCTAAGGCTCTGGCAGAGTTTTCTTTCTTGTCATGAGTATTTACCAAAGGCTCTCCTAAAACCATTTTTATTCCTAAGATGGTGAGTACTATCCCTCCGGCTATTCTGAACTCATCAAGAGTGGTGCTGAAAAGTTCCAATAAACGCTGACCTAAAATAAGGACTAGGAAGCATAAAAATACGGCGATTAGTATTGCCAAAACCCCCGTTTTTTGCCTTTCTTTAGGAACCATTGTGGAGGACGTAGCGTAAAAAACAAAGAAACTTGCAAGAGGGTCAATAACTACGAAAAATAAAATGACAAGCTGTAATAAAGTTCCTAACATAGAACGCCCTCTTGGCATTTAAAATAATTTTCTGCTTTAAATTGATTTCTATTATTAAATTTAAAATTATTTAAAATAGATGTGAATTCCGGGTTTTCTTGGAAGGGATTTCTTTCTATCATTTCCAGGATCTTCTTGAGGATCTATTCTAATCTCGGCCTTGAATTCCTCTTCTAAGAATGTCTTTGCTTCGTTAAGTACTTCTTTCTCATCGAATCTTTCAGGGAAGTACCTATTCTTAAAACATCTTTGTATTATAAGATTTACATCCTTTCCATTTTTTCTGAAATTTTCATTTGACATTGCCGATTTAATTGCTTCTCCCATATTGTCTTCACTCTTAATGACTTCGATAAGGTCCCACTTCCAGCTTTCTGCAGTAAAAACTTCAATTTTTTCTAAATTTTTCTGCTCTCCTCTAGAAAGAACGTTTATGATTTCTCTTATGTCATTAACGACTTCTTCAATATAGTTTTCACTTTCTTCGGAAACTTTATCAATCATCTCTTCTTTATATTCTGGCCAAGAAGCATTTGAAATAAATGGATCAAAACCAAGTTTTTCCCAAATTTCTTCACATATGTGAGGGGTAAAAGGAGTCAACATGAGCGTCTGAGTTTTAATGACTTCAGAAATGACCTCTTTGTTTGGTGAGTTAAGACATCTTTTAAGATACCACTTAAGGTCCCTCTGTAAATCAAAGAAACCTTTTGAAAGGGCTGTCCTGAAATTGGTATCTTCCATTGCTTCAGTTGTTTCTTTTATTGCTTTATCCAGAGTAGATAAGAACCACCTATCTATATATAGTTTTTCAGTCCTACCTTTTCCGTAGTTTTCAATACAGAAATCCTGCCAATTTTTCAATTTATCTGTAATGGTCCTTGCAAATTCACTGTCCCAGTTGGGGTCATCTAGTCCCTCTCCTCCATTCATTAAAGTAATTCTTGCAGAATCAGCGCCATACATCTTTACAATTTGCTTTATTGTATAGAAGTTACCTTTGGATTTACTCATCTTTTCTCCATCTACCAAAACCCAGCCATTAACTCCAAATCCCTTGGGCCAGAGCTTCTCTGGAAAGATTGCTGCATGATTAAAGATACAGAATGAAAGATGATTTTGAATTAAATCCTTTCCACTATTTCTGAAATCAAAAGGATACCAATACTCAAATTCCTTTTTCATATCAGAAATTAACTCTTTCGATAATCCACTTTTAGTTGCGACTTCTTCTAAGTTGCCTTTATCCAAGTAAATATAATCGAAGAAATAATCATCTAGTTTCTCAGAATTAATTTTGTAAGATGGATCTTCAAAATACTTCGCCAAAGTATAATATGCCATATAGATTGTAGAGTCTGAAAGTGATTCGATAACCCACTTTTCATCCCAAGGGAGTTTTGTTCCAAGCCCAAACTCTCTCGTACATGCCCAGTCTTTTAACCAGTCAAGAACGTACTCAAACTGTTTTCTAGCCTTTTCAGGATAAATGTTCATCTGAGCTAGACATTTCTTGGCCAGATCTTTCCACTCTGGGCTTCCGTATGCTAAAAACCACTGGTCAGATACTATTTTAACTACTCCTTGGGTAAGGCATCTACATACTACTTTTCCAGGGAGTTCGTGAAATAGTGTTGCAACACCATCATTAATAAACTCAGTAACAATTACTTTCTTTACATCAGAAACTTTTATGCCTTTATATTTTCCAGTTCTCTCGTTTAATATGCCCTGATGGAATTCTTTCTTATAGATGATATTAGTTGCTTCTTCAAGTTTATCAACGTCTTCTTGTGAGGAAATTCCCATCTTTTCAGAGATCTCAATTGCCGGATTCTTACCAAAATCTTCTACAACTATCAATGATATAGGCTTTATATTCTTTACCAGTTCTTCAGAAACCCCATATTTTAAAGGATTAGTCTGTATATCTTTTAATGCAATATAGTCGTATGGGGCATGTGACGGAACAGACATTACAACACCTGTCCCTATTTCTGGGGAAACAAAAGTTGCAGGAAGAATTGGTATGTTTTCACCAGTCAAAGGATTTTTACATGATTTTCCAATAAGTTCTTTAGGGCCTAATTCTCTAATAATCTTAATTTTATGTTTTTGATTAATTAGTTTCTCTGCAGCAACGGGAGAGATGATCCAGATTTCTCCGTCAACTTCTGTTTCTACATATTTTACATCTGGATTCATCCACATATTTGTTACACCAAATACAGTTTCAACTCTGTATGTGGCTGCAGGCAGCACCTTTCCATCAAATTTGAATTTAAGTAATATTATTTCTTCGGGAGTAATACCTTCCCCTTCAAGCCTTGCATGGTCTCCAATTGGATTATTACATTTTGGACACCAAGTAACTGGATGTTCCCCTTTAACAACAAAGTTCTTTTCTTTTAATTTGTTGAATTGCCACCTGATGAATTTATCGTAATATGGATTAAGTGATGTTGTTATGAAGCTTCTTCTCCAGTCAACACAAAGGCCTAGAAGCTTTAGGTCTTTAATTGATTCTTCTGGGAAATAAGTAACCCAAAATTCTGGATCAGAAAATTTTGGAATTAACTCTTTTGGAACCTCCATCTTTTCTAGGATATCAATCTGGGACTTTTCTCCATCTTTTACTCTCTCGGCAGCTGCAACTATTGGTGTTCCAGTAGCGTGAAATCCAAAAGGGAATATGGCATTGTATCCGCACATTCTTTTGTATCTGGCAAAAACTTCTGCCCTCATCAGGGAAAAGGAATGGCCAAGATGCATGAATCCATTAACGTATGGGTAAGGAAAGTTTACAAAAAATTTTTTCTTATTATTGGGATCAGAATAAAAAATTCTGGCTTCTTCCCACATGTTCTGCCACTTTTCTTCAATTTCCAATAGAATCATCTGCCTTATTTAAAACACGTTTTATAAGCTATATTTAAAGGTTTTTATTGTTCATATGTGGAACAATTGCTCTAATTTTTAGAATTTATATCGCCAATTAACGATGGACGAAACATTTATAAACTATAAATAAACCTTTTACTCAAATTCCTGAAGGTGTAAAAATGAGCAAAGCTATGAGACCATTTTGGGGTATTGTCTATTTTATAGGATTGGTATATTATATCATTGTTTCAGCAAGAGACGTTTTTATTCAATGTGTTAATGGTAAAATTGATCCTGTCGTAATGGAAATCGATACAGTTCTTAAGAGGCCTGTATCTATGACGATTCTTGCCAATAGTATAACCCTTACCCCTGGAACTCTAACGATTGATATCTTTCCAGAAAAGCAGAAATTGCTTGTAGCTGTTATTTCCCCAAGAAGCCAAAAGGATGTTATTCCTTTTGAGGGGTGGATAAAAAAGATGGTGGAGGATTAAATGAACAAAAATAATATTTTATTGGTACTGATTTTAGCCATAATTTTAGTTGTCGGCCATTATCTTCAACTTAAAGATTACTATGTTTATGTTATGCTTATAGGGCTAGGCGTTGCTATTCTTTCAGGCCTTAGAGTTACGACTTTCAGAGGAGTATGTAATTCACTTGCAGGTGCAAGTGCTGCTGAAATTGGTGTAGCTACGGGTTTTATGATCGTAGGCAAAATGTATGAAATTCCTTACTTTTCTGATATCGCAATTTATTTACTTCTACTTGGCCCAGTAGGAACATTGATCATCTCAAGATTTTTCAGAGGAGGGATTGCAGAATGAACGTATATTCTTATATGGAACTAATACTCCCTTATTTCTATTTAATTGCAGGAATGGGATTAATAGGTGTCGCTTTAGGTCTTTTTAGATTTGGACAGAGAAAAAACATAGTATATGCAAGACTTCATATTTTAGGCGTTATGGATGTTGTTTGCATTCTTGTTATTATCTTCCTTGGCAACCCTGTGGCAATTTTAGCCGCATTGGCGCACTTTTTCCTAATGCCATTTGCAGTTCATTCAATCTCTTGGGCAGATTTAACGGAGGCAGAGGATTATGTTTGATTATATATTATTATTTGCAGTAGCTTTGTCAGCCTTAATGGCAATAATCCAGGAAAATCTTTACAAGAGCATTATTATTCTAGCTTTTGAAAGTTTTTCTTTAGCGGCAATATTCCATTTCTTACTTGCCACAGACGTAGCTGCAGTACAAGCAATTTTAGGTGCTGCTTTACTGCCGGGTCTTTTCATTGTAGCTTTGTACAAAACGACACAAGGGAGGGATGAATAAATGGAACCATTTCAAGTAGGTTCATTCCTTACAGCAGGAATACTGGTTGTAACGGGTTTATGGGCACTTTTAATGATGGATAATATCCTAAAAAAGATAATTGGTGCAAATCTAATCGGTGATGGGGTCAATCTAGTTTTAATTAGTATTGGTTACAGGCCGGGTGGATTTATTCCTGAAGTTATGCACCATTTCCACGCCACAGCCACACCATCAAACTATTCACATTTGTTGGAGTTTGGAGAATTTGCTAGCAATGCTTCATACTCACTCCCCTTTGCATTAGTTCTAACAAATATTGTTATCGGTGCATCTACACTTTCAGTAATGTTGGCACTTGCAGTCGTTTTATATCATAAATACCACACGTTAAGTGTTCAAAAAATGTTTGAGGGGGACGAATAAATGTTAAACAATAGTACTTTGATCCCATTAATGGTAGTACTTCCACTTATAATGGCTATAGTTGTAAACTTTCTTCATCAAAAAGATAAATCAGTAAAGTTTATTTCCATAGTATCTTTGGTAGTATTTGTCTTTGTACCCATAGTTACTTTGTATGGTGTGCATTTATTTAGTGGTCACCTTAGGACGGGTAGTTTCCCTGAAATATCAAAGTTGTTAATACCTGAAGTTTACATGGGAATCGTGTATTCTTATGGAACGGTGCAGAAAATATTAATGCTAGTTTTGACAGTTCTTACAGGATTTAGCGTTCTAATGGTTATCAATAAAAAGATGGTTTCAGGAGTATATATAGCCATGATTTTCATTAGTTTGGCTTCAACTAGTGCTATAGTATTGGCTGATGATATATTCAACTTCTTCGTTTTCACTGAAGTTTTAGTAGTTGCACAAGTAGCTCTTGTAATTGCAGTTCAAGAAACAAAAAGTTTCAAAGCAGGATTCAAATACATGATTTTCGGAACAATTTCAGGAGCCTCAATATTATTGGGTATAGCTCTTCTGTTAGGTTCATACGGACTTCTTAATATAACAGACTTATCAAACGCCATTAAAGCGGGCGGAGCATTAAATCCAATTGGACTCTCTGCAGCAGCGCTATTGACTTTAGGATGGCTATATGAATCAGGTCTTTTCCCATTTCACATAATAAAATCCAATATGTATGAAAATGCAAAACCTGAAATATCTGCATTACTGCAAGTTCAATCTAAGATAGTACTTGTAGCTATGGCCATAATTCTCTTCAGAGTTTTCTCTGGATTTGCCCTCCTAAAATCTGTAATGTTGGGATTTGCCATATTTACAGTCGTAATAGGATCTGTTATGGCATTGCAGCAAGTTGAACTCAGAAAGCTCCTATCATTTGTAGCAGTATCTCAGGCAGGGCTTGTTGGAATAGGTTTAGGCCTTGGAACTACATTTGGTATCGCAGCAGGTATTTTCCATGCAGTAAATGATGTTTTAAGCATGGCAATTCTATTCTTTGTTGCAAGTTTTGTCTATGATAAATTCAAAACAACAAAATTAGATGAACTTGGAGAAGGACTACAAGTAGTTCCTTTAGTTGGATTTGTGATGTTATTAGCAACTCTAGCTATATCTGGAGTTCCACCATTTAATTCATATCAAAGCGAATGGAGATTAATCCAAGCTGCAACTCAAGCAGGAGCACCTGAACTTGCTATACTAATCATATTATTGAGTTTAGCAACATTTGTAGCAATAATTAAGGCATTCTACATGATTTTCATGAAACCAGGGTCAAAAGTCGAATTTGATCCTGAGGTAAGAGGAAATATGTTCAAAGCCATTATAGTAGTACTAATACTAGCGTGCCTTGCAATAGGATTGTTCCCACATATGATCTATGATCCTATATACAATTTTGTTGTTTCCTTGGGGGTGTGATAATTGTTAGATAAAGTATACGAAATATTCCATGAGAAGATGAAAGATAAAGGACAAGGGATGGGCATTGGAAGTGCCCTTACATCAGAATTCCTAATGTTATCATTTCTCCTAATAGGGGCAATAATGATTTTGAGAACAGCAAATTCAACTATATTGGGATTCGGCGCTGTAATACTTTTGGCCGGAATTTTATTCACAGTACCAACAGTTTTCAAAGTAGAGAAAGAAAATACTGATTCCATTAATCTGTCTTCTTTCTATGTGGCCCTAACTCTTGCAGTTCTATTTATAGTATTCTTGGGAGGGATTTAAGTGAAAACAACTGATTACCAACAAGGAAGAAACATAATTGCCGGAGTATCTCTAATTATAGCTTCATTTGTTATATTGAGAACTCTTTACCAGTTCAGTGATTATGTAATACCTGGAATGAGTCACCTTTACAATTTGTATAGCGGTAATATTGCACCTAATGTTATTACAGTCATCCTCTTTGATTTTAGAGGATACGATACATTGGGAGAAACTTTTATTCTTATAACTGCAGTTATAACAACAACTGTGGTATTTGGATGGGGTTCACTAAAAGGATTTAAGAAAAAAGAAACTCCAGAAATGACAGATAAATCTACAGTAATACAGAGATTAATGGCATTTCCATTGGCTTTACTTCTAGTGGCATTTGGAGTAACAATCGTCCTTGGTGGTCACATTACCCCGGGAGGAGGATTCCCCGGGGGGTCAGTTATAGCTACTGGATATTTCTTAACTGTTGTAATTTATGGACTTAAGAAAACTCCACTAAGATTTACCCATAGATATCTTGTGAATCTATCCACTATTGGGGCATTGATATTCTTGCTTACAGGAGTCGTTGGACTTGTAGTAACCACATACTATCATGGGTCTGGATTCTATCTGTACAATACTGGTGTTGATCCATACGATATAATCCACGTTGGTGCATTTGGATGGGATAATTTCCTTGATTACCCCGATCCAACACACCCTGGAGTTCTGCCTTACCTTAATATCGGTGTAGGATTAAATGTTCTGGCAGGTCTTTCGCTAATAGCGATGTTCTTAATGGAGGCGAGAAGGGATGAGTAGCGAAGTCGCAGCCCTTGGATTGGCAAATCAATGGGGTCCAATATTATTTGGCCTTATTTATGGGATTATTATTGGATACAAAATCAACTCTGAAGAAATAAACAGGGCAAAATATCCGGTAATATTAATAGCTGCAATATTAATTGCAATGGCATTGGGCACATACCCAGACTATCAATGGACTTTATTTGGTCATGTAATCAGATTCTCTGAAGCATTCTTTTCAACAGTGATTGGAATGTTCATCTCAATGGCCATAAGGAGGCAGTAAGATGTACATTACTAATGATAAATGTAATCTAAGCAGAGCATGCGTTGAATCGTGCCCTACAAAGAGTATTAGAATAATTAATGATAAGGCTTTCAGCTGTGTCACATGTGGAAAATGTATGGAAGTATGTCCTGTTGACGCCATATTCAAGAATAGATATGGCGGGTACATTGTAGACAAGGAAAAATGTATTGGATGTGCCATATGTGAAAAGAACTGCCCTGTAAGCGTAATAAAGATGGTTAAGTACAAGGATAAAAAAGTTCCTGAAGGTATATGTGCAATGTGCAATGTTTGTAGGGATATATGCCCAACAGGTGCTAGAGTCAATGTAGAAGGAAAGCTTAGGTTTAATCTTGAATCAATGTCAATTGAAGAGGTGAAAAGATAATGCCAAAGCATAAAGAAAGAGACGGAGGCCCAATTCAGACAAAAGATAAAGCCAAGCTATTAAGCATTGCCATAGACGAAACGAGATGCGACAAGGGTGGAAGATGTACTTACTACTGTCCTGCAAACGCAATAAAATACGAAGCAACTCCGGGAGTTTGTACACATTGTGACGTATGTATGGATGTATGTCCAGTAGGCGCAATAAAAAATTCATTCATAGATTACGGAAAATGTGTTTCTTGTTATACTTGCGTTAGAGAATGTATTAATAATGCAATTGTTATAGAAAATCACAGGCCCAAGATAAATAAAGGGGATTCCAAAAGGAAATTATATTATTGTAATCAATGTGGGTTATGTGTCGACGCATGTCCAACTGATGCTTTAAAATGGGAAGGCGGAAGAATTAGATTTGACACTGTAACTTGCATTAATTGTAATCTATGCGTCAAGGCGTGTCCGACAAAAATCAAGAAAAATGAAAGAGAAAAGATGTTCACTGGCCACTGTATTGTTTGCGGTATATGTACCACAGTTTGTAAAAAAGACGCAATTAAATTAAATTACAGAGAATGGCAGGGAGAGCACGAAGGATGCATTCAATGTGGAATCTGTAAAGAAGTATGTCCAACAAAATGCATTGATGTTGATTTGAACGGATTTAGGGTAAATCTCGAAAAGTGTGTAATGTGTGAAACTTGTGGCGCTTACTGTCCTGTCCAATGTCTCCCAAGAAAAACAAGAGATCATAAAGAAATCAAAGGCGGAACTCTTACTTACAATGATGATTTATGTATCATGTGTGAGCAATGTGTTAAGATTTGTCCAAAAGACGCAATCTCTGTTAAGTCAAAAAAGCTTGTCTTTGATATGAACAAATGTATTAGATGTGGAGCTTGTGATAATATTTGTCCAGCTTATGCGATAAATGTACAGACAGATTTTGAAGACAGAACTATTAACGGGAGGTCTAAATAATGAAAAGTATTTTTTTAATATTTCTAAAAGGTATATATGTTAACACACTCAGAATACTTTTTGCATCTGATAGAGTAACAAGTAAAGATATCCGAAATTCAATACTTCAAGGTAAGGTGAAATATCCTCAAGCCGTTAATGATGAATCATGTATCGGATGTGGAGGCTGCGCCAATATATGTCCTGTAGAAGCTATAGAAATGGTGCCCTTAGATAAACCAATTCAAATAGTGAAAGGATATACAAAAACTCAAACTCCAAAATATGACCCCCTAAAATGTCTTTACTGTTTTTGGTGTCACGATAATTGTCCTATTTATGCATTCTATGGAAAACCTGGAGCAATTCATCCAAGGGAAGTTGGAGAATTTAAAGCCGATCCTTCTAAGCTCTTAAAAGAGCCAATAAAACTTAACGAAGATCAGTTAAAGGAAATAATTGATATAATGGCTAAGGATGCCTCAAAATATTTTGAAGAGGTGTAAAAATGTTTAAGAAAATATCAAGAAAAAATGCAATTCACGTCATGCTTTTTTACACTGGCGGGTGCAACGGCTGTGACATTGAAGTTGCTAATGCTGCATGGTCACCCAGATACGATCTTGAGCAGTACAAGGTTATTCTAACCTGGAATCCAAGAGAAGCAGATGTTCTTGCCGTCACAGGGCCTGTTTTAAGAAGAACAATAGAACCTTTAAAGAAAATTTATGAGGCTATCCCTGAACCAAAAATAGTTGCCGCTGTAGGCTCATGTGGAGTGAGATGCGGTATATTCAAAGATTTTGGCGGGGAACTTGGAGATAGCGATGAAGTAGTTTGTAGGGTAGATGAAGTAATACCCGTTGATGCTTACATACCCGGATGCCCAGCAAGACCTGAAGATATTATTGCAGGTATTGCAGCTGGTATACCTTTATTGTTGGAGAGGTGATAAGAGTGGGGGAAAAAGATAGAAAAGAAAAGGCAGAAGTTGAAGTTCCAGTAGGGCTTTTACACCCTGCAATGCTTGAACCATACAGGGCAAGATTCTTTGTTGAAGACGAAGTCATTGTTGATTGTGAACTTACTCTTGACCCTTACCATAAAGGTATTGAAAGAATCATGGAAGGAATGCCTGTTCATAAAGGCCTTATTATAACAGAAAGAATTTGTGGAATATGTTCACATATACATCTTTGGAACGGTACAAGGGCCGTTGAAAGAGGTCTTAAAATTAAAGTTCCCGAAAGAGCCGATTATATAAGGGTAATCATGGCAGAACTTGAAAGACTTCATAGCCACTTGATTTATTTAGCGCACGCAATGGAAGTATTGGGCCATGAAACAATGTGTATGAGGGCATTTACCTTAAGGGAAGATGTAATGGATCTTTTATACATAATTTCTGGTAACAGAGTTCATTATGCAGTCCCTATAATTGGAGGCGTAAGGCCAAGGTGTGACATCGATGAATATAGAATGTCCGAACTAAAGAAAAAATTGGATGTATTAGATGTAAAAATAGGAGATTATGCAAATAGAGTCATCAATGATTCAATGATAATGTCAAGGGTAAAAGGAAGCGGAATTTTAACTAAAGAAGAAGCTATAAAATACGCAACTCCTGGACCAACCGGAAGAGCAAGCGGTATAGATGTAGATCTTAGAAAAAAAATGAAAGAGTACAAGAGCTTTGATTTTAATGTTATTGTACTAGACGATGGAGATAACAAAGATAGAGTAGTTGCAAGAGCTCTTGAATCAATTGAAGCAGTTAAAATTATTAAACAAGCACTTGAAACTTTACCTTCTGGGCCAGTATCAAACAGAAACTTTGAGCTCAAAGAAATGAAATTTTCTACTTCATATATTGAAGCCCCCAGAGGGGAAATCTATGATTCACTCGCACTAGATGAAACAGGTAGGATAAGAAATTATCAAAATAGAACACCAACTCTAACTGCTTTAGCATCTATGGAGATTGCATGCATAGGAGATCAATTAACAGATGGCATGTTAACAATGGCAAGTTGTGATCCATGTCTTGCATGCACTAACAGGGCTATCGTAGTTGAAAATGGAAAAGAGAAGATTATCACTGAAGAGGATGTTAAGAGCTTGATTAGGAGGGGACTATGATGATTGAATTTATACTTGCTACAATACTAATTCCTTTAGCAGCATTAATCACTGGATTCTTTATTCCTGGGCTTGAGAGAAAAGTTCAAGCTAGGATACAGCAGAGGATAGGTCCACCAATACTGACCCCAGGATTTTGGGCAGTTTTAAAATTCATATATAAAGAAAAAATTAAGCCAAATTCGCCAATGCCAAGACTATTCCACAGTTTACCCATAATAGGAATATTTGTAATGTTCTTCGCTGTTCTATTCACAACATCTGAATGGAGCACTGTAAATTCACTAGGGACAGTTGTTGCAGTAGTTGGTTTACTCAAAGTAATTGAGTTCTTGTTCATGGCAATTGGTAGCTTTTCAAGATCAATTTTATCTGTTTCAATGCCTTACGCAGATCAGATAAAAGGAGCCGTTATGAAAGGGGACTACAGAAGATTCTTTGAGCAACAGAGTGTCTTAAGGGCATTTAAGATGATCACTGTAGGTTCATTTCCATTATATCTTGCAATGTTCGTACCTGTTGTTTTAGTCAAATCAATTAATTTCTCAGATATTATACAGTTCCAAGGATTTGATACTTCATTTATCTATCCTGGTGGGTTAATTGATTTAATGTACTTGGAAAAAATATTAAGTCTAAAGCCAATTCTATTTACATTCCCCGGCATGTTGGCAGGATTTGTTTATTTCATTGGTTATATAATGGTATTGAATGAGTACCCATTCAGCATTGAAAAAGCCAAATCAGACGTTATTGAAGGTCCATCGCTAGAGTATGCCGCTTGGGCCAGAGGTGGCTACTACGTAATGAGAGAATCAATTCTATTTGTTCTATCAAGCGTTTTCATAACATTGTTTATTGGACTTCCTCCAACTCTAAACTTACCACTGCTCTTGGTACACTGCTTACTTTGCTTGATAATGCCAATATTATTCTCAATAGTATCCGCATTTTCACCAATATTTACATTTAAACAAGTTTATCCTGTTGCGATGGGTTTCACAGCTCTAGGATTCCTTGCAATGGTAGTATCTTTATTGACGGTGATATAAAATGGCAAAATTTATACTATTCCCTAAGGACGTCCAGAATATGGGCGGGTACATTGTAGAAAATGTTGCAAAACTTGGTTACAGAGATATAATCGTTGGAAATCCAACAGACGAACCTATTAAAGTTGATATTCCAGTCTACAATGAAGACGTAGTAAAAAGTTACGAAGCACTTGGGATTATTGTTTACAGAATGAAACCTGAAGAATCTTTAATCTCTGCCCTTGACAAGGTAAAAGCCCTTGTAAAGACTGATACTCTAAAAGACATGAACTACGATGTTCCAAAAAAGAAAAAAACAACAAAAAAATAATTTTTTATTTCTATTCTATACTTCTTAAATTAGTGTTTAGTCTTTCAATCTTATTTTTAATTCTGCCAATTAATTGATTCCCTATATCCACTAACATCATTATATACTCTTCACTTGGATATGCCTTAAAATCTTTCACCACAGGGACATCCATTTTTTCTGTAGACCTTATTTCAACAATTATTTTATCTGCCATAGAAAAGATCGAAGAATATTTGAATCCCGAATCTTTAGATACACTAATCAATTTCTTTGCAGAGTCAATATCTCTGCAAACTACATGGATTATTGGAGAGTTTACAATCAAGAAAAGAATATTTTTCCCACTGTATTCGTTAATTATTCTCCAAATATCTTTATAATCTACCTTTTCATGACTCTTAAAAATAAAATTTGATTCTTTTTTACCGCCCATTTCTTCAAGTTCAATAAGAATCATTCTACCTGCACAGCTTGAAGTAGTGTAATAATTATCTTTTGAATTTAAAATATTTAAAGTATCGATTATCCTTAAATCTACTTCTCCTTCTTCAATTACTTTTTTTAAATCTTCAAGGTATCTAGATTTATCTTTCATTTTATCTGTACATTATTCTATCTACGCTTTTTTTCAATTTTTCTGTTACAACTATGGCTATTATTCCACCCACTACAAACTGTAAGATATTAAACGGAACCTCTATAAGTGCTACTGGAGGAGGTATCAAAAATATCATAATTTCAACTATATAATATCCAATAACCATTATTCCGCCACCAGCGAATATTCCTATGAGTTTATTGACTTTGCTTTGAGATCCAGAAGATATCTTACCTACTACAAATCCTTCAATACCTTTTATTATAAATGTGAAAGGAGCAAAGGCAGCATAAGGCGATGTAACATCAGCAAGAGCAGGGCCAATAGCACCAACTAGACCTCCAACAAAGGGCCCAAAGAAAATGGCTGCGATATATATTATTGCTTCGCCAAAGTTGAGATAACCCCCTGTTTGAAGTATCGGTATTTGAATAAATCTTGTTGCAACAAATGCAAGTGCCGAGAATACTGCAACTATTCCTATATTTTTAGGATCTTTTATTTTTGCCATGACTCTCACATCCAATAAGATAATCAAGTAATGCTTCTAGCATACCTGAAATTGTATGATTTTCAGCTTCGATTGTGGGGGCTATTCCATTTTTTAATAGTCCATTACTAGTTTCAGGCCCTATCGAAACAATTATATCTGCTTTTAGCCCCATCTTTATAAAAGCATCAGCATTTGAAGAACTTGATACAAAAGCAATGTCAAAATTCTTCTTGTCAGGGATATCATTTCTGGTTCTTACTTTGTAAACATCAACTCTTGTAACTTCGTGGAACTCTTTTAGCCTATCCTCTAAATATCCTGGGGCTTCCTCTGATCTCAAAGTTAAAATCTTTTTTTTGTCTTTGAATTCGGATATCATGAACTTTGCAAGTTCTTTCGAGTTGTATTTTTCGGGCCTTCTCGGATATATCCCCTTTTCAATAAGTTTCCCCTCTGTTTTTGGCCCTATGGTATAGTATTCTTTATCCTTTGGCAAATCAATATTTTCAAGTCTATCAACGCCGGTCGCACTTGTAAGAACTATAACATCATAATCGGATAAATTTGGAACTTTAAAATCAATATTAATTATGTCGATTAGTGAATATGCGTATACCTCTGCACCCATCTTTTTCATAATTTCTAGTTCTTCTCCAGTTTCTCTAGAGACAAAAATTTCTTTTCCTTTAATTAATGATAATTTTTTTTCAAAGAAATCAAGTTTATCCCTAAACTTAACGTTTTTTCCGACAAATATAACTGAAGGCGGTTCAGCGGGAGTTTTTCCAAGAGTACTTAAATCACAGATTGTTGTTTCTTGTAACAAAGTTGTTCCATTTTTAATTATTGCAACAGGTGTTTTTGGATCAAATCCGGATTTAATTAGATTAGTTGCTATTGCTTCTCTATTTTTTATACCCATCACAATTATTAGAGTATCCGGAAGTTTATCCCAGTTTATACTAAATGACTTGTTTTCAGCTTCATGGCCCGTTAGAAATGCAAAGGCTGAATTGGATTCTCTATATGAAAGAGGAATGCCGGAATACATCGGACATGAAACAGTTGATGAAATCCCCGGAATAACTTCAAAAGAAACACCTCTTTCGTAGAGATACATTGCTTCTTCTGCACCTCTACCAAAAATGTAAGGGTCTCCCCCTTTAAGTCTAACAACAACATTGTAGTCTTTCCCGTAATCATAAAGTTCTTTATTTATATCCTCTTGGAATTGGCTGGACCCTTCTGACTTTTTTCCAACATATACCTTAATACATTCCTTTTTTGAATAGGAAAGTAAATCTTTACTCACAAGTTTATCATAAAGTATTACATCAGCCTTCTTTATCAATTCAAGGGCTTTAACTGTGATTAACTTTGGATCGCCAGGACCTGCCCCTACTATATATACTACCAAAAGATCACTCTCTAATATTGACTTTCTTAGCAAGCTCCTTAGCTATATTTATATAGTCTTCCTTTTTGCCTTTATTTTCTCCCCTTACTGATTTTGTTCCTTCAAAATTACCTACAAAAGCTTTGATTTCTATTTCTTGATCATTAATAAAAGAAAGGGCACCAACAGGAAGATTACATCCACCACCTACATCAATCATGAATTGTCTCTCGCACATTGTTTCAATCCTTGTTTTTTCATCATTGATACTTTTCAATATTTCTTTTATTTTAGAATCTTCTTTTCTACATACAATAGCCAAAGCGCCCTGCCCTGGAGCTGGAATTATAATATCAGCGCTTATTCTAGAAAAAAAGTAATCTTCAATTTTATTTATTTCGCCATATAATCTTCTAAAACCTGCTTCTGCGACTATTATTGCATCATACTGGCCTTCTTTCAATTTCCTAATCCTTGTATCTAAATTTCCCCTGATATCTTTGAGATTTAAATCAGGGCGAACTCTAAATATTTCGGACTTTCTCCTCAAAGAAGAAGTTCCTAATGAGGCTTCTTCTGGAAGATCTTCTATAGATTCTTCAAGGCTAATTATAGCGTCATATGGTGGCCGTCTTTTAGTTATTGCACATATTTCAAGTTCAGGTAGAATCTCAGTTGGATAATCCTTCAATGAATGAATAGCAAAATCAATCTGATTGTTTATAAGGGCGTCATCTATTTCTTTTATAAATAGACCCTTGCCACCAATCTTGTGCAAGGGAAGATCAAGAACCTGATCGCCCTTAGTTTTTATAATCTTTTTCTCAACTTCTATCCCAGTTTTATTACATAAATCCTCAATAGCTTCATCAGTTTGAGTCAAAGCTAACTTAGATCCTCTTGTACCGCAAATAAGTTTCATTTTATCCTCATCTTTTAATTGCCTTTAGCGCAGAATCCATACTTTCTAATGTTTTATCAATTACCTCTCCATGGTCTATAGATAAGAAGTTACATTCAAATTGAGAAGGCGGTAAAAATACCCCTCTTTTTAATAGTTCTGTGTGGAACTTCTTAAACATATCAGTATCTGATTTCTTTGCATCTTCATAATTTTTAACTTCCTCAACACCAAAATATAAACAGAACATTCCCGGAGCTCCGTATAACGCAGTTTTCATTTTTGCAGTCATATCTGAAAGTCCGTCCATTAGCTTGTTTGTCATTTCAGTTATTTTTGTATAAGTATCCTTTCTTTCTAAGATGTCCAATGTCTTAAGTCCTGCAGTTATAGAAACTGGATTTCCATTAAACGTGCCTGCATTATATACATGACCCTCTGGGGATACTTCTTTCATTATCTTCTTTTTTCCACCAAAAACTGCAAGTGGGAATCCCCCGCCTATTATTTTTCCCATAGTAATAATGTCGCCATTTACTTTGAAGTATTCTTGAGCTCCACCTAAACTTAATCTAAACCCGGTGATAACTTCATCCATAATCAACAATGTTCCGTTCTGCTTTGCAATTCGTTTTACTTCTTTTAGATAACCTTTCTCTGGTATAATGCAGCCAGCATTTGCTATTATTGGCTCTATAATTATCCCTGCAACATCTCCTTTCTCAATAACGGTGGACAGTGCTTCAATGTTATTAAATTGTACGGAAACAGTATTTTTTACTGAATTTTCTGGTATACCTTTTGATCCTGGGATTGCATTAGTCATTACGCCAGAACCAGCTTTTACTAATACTACGTCATGGGCCCCGTGAAATCCCCCATCAAATTTTACCATCTTCTCTCTTTCAGTTATACCTCTCGCAAGCCTTATTGCACTCATTGTGGCTTCAGTACCGGTACTAACACACCTTATCTTTTCCACATTTGGCACGATTTGACTCAATCTTTTTGCAAAGATAATCTCATTTTCAGTAGGGGTTCCATATGCAGTTCCTTTTTCAAGTTGATGTTTTACGGCATCAATTATTTCTGGATTTTTATGTCCCAACATCATTGGCCCATAGCACAAACAATAATCTATGTAACTTTTGCCTTCGGCGTCTAATAGCATTGCCCCCTTTGCCCTTTCAGTAAAGAACGGATATGGCTTCATTGCTCTAACTGGGCTATTAACTCCACCACACAGATATTTTTTAGATTCTTCAAATAGATCTTTGTTGTTTCTCATGATTATTCTTTTAAATAGAAACTTATAACCATTTCGAATCCTCTTCGATTCTTTTTAGTAGAAGAATTGCATCATCTTTCTTTATATCAACTCTATTTTTCTTAATAAATTCAGAAAAACTAGAAAGGGATTTGCACATTAATTTTTCTGAATTTTCAATTATTTTGTTCCATCGCCTTTCTGGGAAATACAAACTTTTTGCAGATTTGAAAATTATTTCTGATTCTTCTTTAGTAATAATATTCTCATCAAGAGCCTTTTTTATTGTTTCTCTAATATTTACAAGGGGCTCAGATATTGGATTATATTCCTCGCTATCAAAGGACAATGCAACTTCATCATCAGAGTTAAAGATTCCTTCCCGGTAGTTTTGATAGATTTTTCCAATGCCAATCATGCCATATCTATCTAACTCTGAAGCTCTTAATGCGCCCATGCTTGAAGATCCGTATATTTTCACATTTGATTTAAGAATATCCATTAGCTCTCTTGGTGACACAGCACTCTCCCTAAAGAAAACTCCATCTATTATTCCAATTACCTCAAAACCTTCTGAAACAGCTTTAGGAATATCCCCTCTTCTAATAGGGGGGGCATAGACAACTTTTTTTCTATTATCTGAAGATAAGATTTTTTTAGCCTCTTCTAGAGGAAGGCTTGGGCCCAAATAGATAATAATTTTTATCAACTTCTCTCATCCGCCCTCTTGAGCCTATTCTTGAATTGTCAATTCCATACTGTTCAAGCTGTGGAATAAGAACTCTTACTACAGGTACTCCGAGTTCACTTCTTGTAAGGTCAACAACTATTGCCCTTTTTACTCCATTTTTAGTTAAAACATCTATCAATGTATTAATATCCTCTAAGATATCATCTGAAGCTTTAAGTAAAAACTCTGAAGTTTTTGTCTCAATTCCAAATTTGTTTAAGTAATACCAGTTTAATCTTCTAATGCGGTCATACCCTATCCTTCTTTTCATTTCAGCTTTTTGGGTATCTTCTCTTGTCCCATGAATTTGAGTTAATCTCGATTGAGCAGCTTCAGTTATAGCACGGTATAATGCTACTTTTGGATCTATATGGGTTCCCATTCCCATTACCATAAGTGTTGGGTCCTTTAATTTCAAATCATCAATTGCAGCCAGAATTGTAGGAACTTTAATATCTGAAGTAATATCTTTAAATACAATTTCTATTTCGTTTTCTTTAAATCTATTAAGGAAATCTTCAAGCAATGGATCATTTATCTCAATTATAAGATCCTTTGGAAAAGTTCTTTTCATTTCAACAAGAGACCATGCATCCCTTTCAATAACTTCGCACAATCCATGGAATATGGCCTCTTCTAAGGTATTTCCAGAAGCCAATCCATTGGTATTTGTCCTAAAAAGAGGGTAGTCTCTTTTTAAAGGGTAAGGGTGAAATACAGAATTTGCAGGTACATATATTTCCTCTTTTCTTATAAGGTCATATCCTTTTACCCATCCAATCTTGATATAATCATTATACATTTCTTGGGCGGGCAGGGATAGTTCATATGGGGATAAATAATTTACTTTTCCCTTTAATTCAGATTCTGAAGAATCTAAGATCATCTCTTCATCAACTTCAGAAGAATATCTTTCGATACCTTCCATGATTGCAGATACCTCTGCTTCAGTTTTTGATACGCCCTTTCCATTATAAACTGAAACAGAACCCAAAGATGCATCTGGTCTAACTGCTGAAAAAACGGGAATCCCAAGCCTATCTAGGTCTGTTATGTCGGCAACTCTTGTAATGCCACATATCTCAAGTTTTTCTTTGACAATCTTCAAAGTGTCTTCCGGAGGAATAGCTCTGTGAGTATCTTTCATGTATTGTTTCTTACAGCTTTTTAGTTCCATTTTATCTCCTATATATCAAACTGTCCATAAATGTATCAATCATATGATCAAATGGTATTACATCACACCATCCTGACTTTTCAAAAATACCCATGAAACAAACACCAATAATCTTTTTATTATTGTTTCCTATTTTTTCCAAAAATTTTTCAACTGACTGGATTTCAGGGCCGCCTTTCATAGCAAGACCTCCCATTATTACTACTAAGTCAGGATTGAAGGGGTCTCCACCATTAACAAAATCACAATCAACATTAGACAAAATCACTTTGTATGGTTCATCTAGATTAATTGCAGGTACATATAAGATTTCTTTATTCATTGATCTAATAACATACGTTAAAAGTTCGACAAAAGGTGTACATGTAAACTTATTTCCGGTAAAAACAATTTTTTTGATTTCTTTTTCTTTATCAATATCTTCTACTATCTGTTTAAAAGTTCTTAAAAAACCTGTTATGCCTTTGGAGTCTACCTCAATTTTTTCCAAAATAATCAACCTCTTCTTCAAAATAATTGAAAAGTATTTCTTCTATCTTCTTTTTTAGTTCGTCTATATTTGCACCATCTTGAGCAGATATTTTTATTCCATCTATCCCTTCTTTAAATCCCCACTCTTTTAAGTCTGCTTTATTTAATACTTTTATAAAAGGAATGCCTATAAAACTATCAGATATTTCATTGTACAAATTCAATTGTTGTTCCATACTGTAACCACAGGATTCTGTAGGGTCAAATACAAATACTATTAATTTTGCAAGATACTTTAATGCAGATATGGCCTGTAATTCGATTGGATTTCTAAAACTTAGTTCTCTATCTAATAAACCAGGAGTATCTACAACCTGTATCTTTCTTTTATTATAATTAAAAGAGGAAACATTTATCCCTTTTGTTGTAAATGGATATGAGTTAATTTCAGGTTCAGAGTTTGTAAGGGCTTTAAGTAGTGAAGATTTACCAACATTTGGAAATCCTGCAATAACAACTGTGTATAAATCAGGATTAATAGAAGGAAGATTTTTTAACCGGTCTCTAGCATTATTTAGAAATTTAAGATTTTTTTCTATCTGCTTTAAGATTGATATGTATCTGCCATAACACTCTTTTCGTAGATATGATGCATCTTGAGATGACTTCGACCTTCTAATATTTTTTATATACTCTATTTTTATTGAATTAATTGTATTAACTGCGAATGAAACGGCGCCTAGATTGTGCCTTAATTTATCGATACCAACAATAATGTCTATTAACTCTCTTGTGAAAGGAGGTAATCTATCAAAAGAAGGGTATCTATCTACAACTTTATAGAGAGACTCTGCTAAATTCTCACCAGCAATGGTCACCCTAATTGATTCTTTTTCTTTGACCATCTCATTAATATTTTTTTTACTAGAGAGGGCTTTTTTCTTAGCATTTTTAAATGCTTTATCAACTATCTCATCTATTTCTATACGAGGTACTTCTTTGAACATGTGAAAATCCTTTGAAATTATGGGTCTTTAGTCTCCTTAATAGAATCTAATGTGTATACCTTTAAAAACCTCTTCTTAAGTTCACTTGAACTATATGGTAATCTTTTGTCAAGTCTCATTATTTTTGTATTAAGGCCACTTTTATTAATACGTTCCTCAATCCATGATGAGTATTGATCCGGCCCTAGAAAAATTATGTCTGGCTTCTCGGATAAGACTGGCGCAAAAAAATCTTTTTGATCTCCAAGTATTACTTTTTCAACCATCTTAAGATTTTCAAGAATTAGTTTGCGTTCATTTTCATTAAATATCGGTGCTCGACCTTTGAATTTTTTTATAGTTTCATCTCTGGCTACTACAACAGTAACTTTTCCTAATTTTGACCCTTCGTTTAAAAAATAGATATGGCCCGGGTGAATGACATCAAAATTGCCTGCTATAAGAACCTTCAAAGGAACACCTTTATTTAATTAAAAAGGTTATTTTATAAATATTGTGGAAAAGGTTTCTTTAATGCTTATTGCTGTTAGGAACAAAAAGAAAAAAGACGAAGTTGAGATTTTAGAGTATCTTAATGGAAAAATTATTTCAAAATATATTCTCATCCTTGTCCAGGATGGAGAGAGATTTGTTCCTAAAAAATTTAGAAAAATTGAGAATGAAAAAGAAACAATACTAATGCCTAAAGAATCGCTTAAACTTCTAAGAAGCGACACACTATTTATCTCAAAAGATCATTTTCCAGAAGAGATACTGAACTTATTTACTAATATGATAAATTCATATGGCGCAAAATATGATTTTATTTCTATATGTAGGTTCTGTCTAATTGAAAATAGAATAAATACAAAAGGAACCCCTTACACATATCGCTCTGAACCAATATGTGAATTGTGTGCAAAATCTGAAATTACAAAAGATTTGAACTATAAAGGAATAAAAGATACAAAACTTGCCGAGAAACTACTCAAAAGATATTCTGATGTTGACAGAGTCCTGATGGTTTTTGATCCTAAGTTTGATCCAACAAAAGATTCTTCAATTACAATGTATGACAAAATTGATGCTTCCCCTCTTGACATTAAAATTATCAATATATCTGATCTCGACATGCCTATTGAAGTTAAAGACAGATTTGTCTCAAGAGGTATTAATGAACTTACTCCAGTTCAGTCCATAGCCATAGCAAATGGACTTTTTAAGGGATGTAATTTTCTCGTAATGAGTGAGACTGCTTCAGGAAAAACTTTGATAGGGGAGCTATCATTTTTTTCAAGATACAAAAAGGGCGATAAATTACTTTATCTGTCGCCTCTAGTTTCACTTTCTTTACAGAAATACGAAGATTTTAAAGATAATTATCCAAATAATAATGTTTCTTTAAGGGTGGGATTATCAAGAATAGCTGAGAATCCTAAAGATATCAATAGGTCACTAGATTCAGACATAATAGTTGGAACATACGAAGGTATTGATCAAATACTTAGGTCTGGTCTTACAATTAATGGAGTTTCAACAGTTGTAATAGATGAAATTCATATGCTTCAAGATAAAGAAAGAGGGCCCCTATTAGACAGTCTAATCTCTAGACTTTACAAGTTGTATCCAAAAGCACAGTTTATAGGGCTGTCCGCGACTGTCGGAAATCCAAAAGATCTTTCTGAAACACTTAAAATGGAGCTAGTGAGTTATGATAAAAGGCCCGTTCCCCTAGAGAGGCATGTTATTTTTTGTTCAGGCCACGGCGGAAAACTTCATATTATCTCTAGGATAATAAGGAAAGAGAATTCTGAAGTTTCTTCTAAAGGCCATAAGGGACAAGTAATTGTTTTTTCAAATTCACGAAAAAATTGCCATTCCTTAGCTGAACACTTTAAGACTAGAGGGATAAACGCAGCTGCTTATCATTCTGGCCTCCCCTTTAAGGAGAGAAGAGAAATAGAAACAAAATTTTGGAAAGGAAAGCTAGATACTGTAGTCACTACCGCCGCACTTGCGGCAGGTGTTGATTTCCCAGCGTCTGCAGTAGTATTTGAAACTCTTTCAATGGGCATAGAACCACTTAAAATATTTGAATTTCAGCAGATGATTGGAAGGGCAGGAAGACCATCTTTTCACGATAAAGGTAAGGCTTACCTTTTGATAGATCCACAAGAGAAATATGGCGAAGTTTCAGAAGAAGAGCATTGTTTCTACCTCTTAGATAACAAATCTGAAAAGGTCGATATCCAATATGACAATGATATTTCTTTGGAGAGAACACTTTCTATTATCTCTACATTTTCAAATTTGTCTATTAGCGAAATAAAAAGAAATTTTGAAATGGGATTTGCCCCATCTTTCGATAATTTGTTTATTGATAGTTTAAAGAAAGAAGGACTAATAGAAATAAAAGCGGATAAAGTTAATATTACTAAATTTGGCAGAATTGTTTCATCAAACTTTCTCAAAATATCTCATGCACTATTCATAAAAAAGTTTAATAAAGACGATGTAAGGGAAATTATTTTTGAAACTTTACCTTTCCCAAACACATATCTAACTAGTAAACTCCAAGCCGTTCTAAAAATTGATTCCTCTTCTCTTTTTTCTGGGACGACTTTAGAGAAAATCTATTTCCAAAACAGAAAGGAAGCACTGTCTAAACATGGCGAAGAAGTTTTGATTAATCTTCTAACTGAATTCTTTTCCTGTGGATGCAAAGATGCCCCATATTGTAAATGTCCAAAAATTGAAATTGGAAAAAGATTATTGGATTTAAGAAAAGCAAAATTATCGCCACATAGGATTAGTGAAGAATTTAGAAAAGAATACGGATTAAAAATATTTTCCGCTGATTTAATCAATTGGCTAGATTCTGCAATAAGGACTCTTGAAACAACAGAAAAAATATTTACTCTTTATGGTAAGGAAAAACAAAGAAAAGCTACAATAAAAGAGATATTAAATATTGTTGGAAGATGATAAATTATTTATGTTTGTATTTAAGTTTGTATAAGTGGTACTAAATAAACTTCAAACTATATTGAACCATATCACTATATTTAAAAATACATTTATCCTAGTATTTGCTAGGCAGGTGATACTATGGAAAAGAACAAAAAAATAATCATCGCGGGAATAGTTATTATCCTACTTGGGATTGCTGCATATTTTGCATTCTTTGGAAATCAAGGGCAACTATATACCCAAGATACAAAAGGACCAATTACTGTAAAAAAAGGGGATACATTCAAAATCAGTCTTACCTCTAATCCAACTACGGGATATCAATGGAATGCAGATTTCGATGAAAATCTAATTGAATTGGTCAACACTTCATACAAAGCTGATGAACCACAGCTTATAGGAAGTGGAGGAACAGAAATATTCGAATTTAAGGTAATTGGATCCAATGCGGACACTAATATACAATTCACATATTCCCGATCTTGGGAAAGCGTTCCCCCAATTGATGAGAAGTCTTTTGAAATAAAAATAAAATAATATTTTTTAATTTATTTTATTAAATTTTCTATAACATATTCTTCAAATTTATCTAGAATCTCTTTAGTATTTTTCTTCCCAAAACCTATCCTAAAATTTTTGTTATAATCCCCAAAAACAAATCCAGGTAATAATAAAATACCTTTTTTTTCCAAAACATCATTTGAAAAATCTTTAACATCCATATTAAATTTTATTTTGGGAAAGCCTATTGCACCGGCTTTAGGCCTTACCCATTCAAATAGATCTTTGTATTTTTCAAAAAATGCATCGAGTAACTTTAGATTGTCTTTTATAATTTTCATATTCTTTTCAATTATTGTGTTTTTGTTCCTTATTGCAATTGCTGAAAGCATTTCACTTGGAGAGCTACAACAGATAGTAGTGTAATCTTTAAATGAGACGATTTTTCTTAAAACTTCTTTATTTCTAACAGATGCCCAACCAATTCTAAGACCTCCTAAACCGAAAACTTTTGACATCGCGCCAAGAGAAATGCCTTTATCATAAATATCTGCAATCGCTAGAATTTGGTCACTTTCTTCATACTCGGTAAATCTATATACTTCGTCGGAAAAAATCCAGATATTATTACGGTTTGCAATATCAACTAGTTTTGCAATTGCATCTTTTGAGAAAAGAAATCCTGTTGGATTATGTGGATTATTGATAACTATCATTTTTGTATTATTCTTTATGTCCCTTCTAAGAAACTCCATATCAGTTTCCCAATTATTATCTTCTTTCATTTCCCATTTTGTAACTTCACACCCAATAGAAATTGGAATTTCATATAAAGGCTGATAACAAGGCCATTGAACAATCACATGGTCATTTTTTTCTAGAAGTACATTCATTATTACAAATATCCCTTCAGCCGCTCCAGAAAGAATGACTATTTCGTCACTTGAAATATTAGAATAAAGCGTCGATATCTCTTCTCTAAAATATTTACTTCCCTGGGGGTCAACATATCCTAATTTTAATTCGCTAAACTTTTTTGGATAATCCTTATCCATGTTCAATAATTCGTTTATATCAAATGATTCCGAATCAGAGGTACAGAAAAGGTATGGTGCTATAAATTCATACTTGGCAAGATATCTCTCAAGTTCCAATTCATTTACTTTCATAAAATAAATAATAAACTATTAGATATATGTTTTTTGATAAGCGCCAGAAATGAAATTATCCATCTTATTTCCAAAAAGTTTCAAAAATAATACTGTGGCAACAACATTTACAATAATTGATATTGTAATAGCGGGAAACATATTGGACCAGATTAATGGAATTTCACCAATATTATTGTCTCTAAAAATTGAAATTGAAATTGCAACAAAAGTTGAAGTAAATATGTATCTTGATAGTTGACCTACTATCACAGCTTTTTCTTTAGAAGTTTTCTTCACAAAATAAAATGTAACTAAAGCCATCATGGCATCGCCTATACCTGCCGCCATTTCAACATACACCCTACCTGTATAAATTGTTGAGCTAATGCCCTTGACAAGTGCAGTTATAACTCCTCCTAAAGGCGTAAAAAGTGAGATAATAGATACAGGTGTAGTTCCAAGATTTGGATTGCCCCATTGAAAAGGAATATTAAAATAAGTTAAAATAGCAGCACTAATACAACTGATTATTAATAATAAAATCTTTTTATCCATGTTTTTAATTATGCCCTTATCTTTAAATGAATTTCTTAATTTTTTATCAGAATATCACTAGATTTTTGATTTATAGAACAGTATTCAAATAAATCCAGTTAAATTAGAAAACCTTATAAATATCCTATTTGTTTTTACTATGAGGGATTCAATGAGGGAGAATTTATACGAACCTACTTATGTTCTTTTTGAGAACTCTCTCTCTACAGTTTATTGCTATTATTATTATGGCTATTGAATTCCCTCGTGAAAATTTATCCCTAACTTAGGGAAATTTAACGGGGTGTTTTTTTGGAGTTTAAATCCAGAGAGGAGATAATAGAATATCAGAATAAAAAACTAAGAAATTGCGTAGAGTACGCTTCGAAAAACTCTCGATTTTTCAAGGATACTTTGAAGAAGTGCAATCTAAAACCTGACGACATAAAGAATATCGAAGATCTTCAGAAACTTCCGTTCACAACAAAGAATGATCTAAGGGACAACTACCCCTTTGGGCTTATGGCCGTTCCAATGGAAGAAATAGTAAGATTTCATGCTTCTTCTGGAACTACAGGAAAATCTACTGTTGTTTACTACACAAAAAATGACCTTGATACTTGGTCTGACTTGATGGCGAGAGTTCTAGCAACGACAGGTCTAACAAAAAAAGATTCTATGCAAATTATCTACAACTATGGCTTTTTTACAGGAGGATTTGGTTTTCATTACGGTGCTGAAAGGCTTGGCGTTTCTGTAATTCCAACAGGATCTGGTAACACCAAGAAACAGATAGAAATAATGCGTGATTTTGGTACAACCTCCTTTACAAGCACCCCCTCATATGCAATATATCTTGGGGAAACAGTTCAAGAAATGGGAATTGACCCCACAAAGGATCTTAAGCTAAAGATTGGCGTTTTTGGCGGAGAACCTTGGGGAGAAGGCATGAGGCAGAGAATTGAAGAGTTATTTCATATTAATGCCTACGATAATTACGGACTTTCTGAACTATGCGGGCCTGGTGTAGCAGTCGAATGTAAAGAAAAAGATGGTCTTCACGTTTGGGAAGATTGCTTCATAATGGAAGTAATTGATCCAAAAACAGGAGAACTTGTAGGCGAAGGTGAAAGGGGTGAGCTAGTTTTTACTCCACTATGGAAAGAAGCTATGCCAATCTTTAGATATCGTACAAGAGATATCTCTAAAGTTTATGAAGACAAATGTAATTGTGGCCTTCCATTTAGGAAAATTGAAAGGCTTCATGGCAGAAGTGACGATATGCTCATCATAAGGGGCGTAAACGTTTTCCCGAGTCAGATTGAGGAGGTAATTTTGAAAAATTCAGCCTTTAAAGGGCATTATGCCATAATTGTTGAAAGAAAAGGGCCTCTTGATAATTTGACGATTGAGATAGAGGTGACAAAAGACCTTTTCACAGGAAATCTGAAGGACTTAATCCAACTTAAAGACAAAGTTGAAGATGACTTGAAAAGTGTTCTTTTAGTAAAAGCAGACGTTAAACTTGTTGAAGAAGGAGCTATACCTAGATCTCAAGGTAAAGCACAACGAGTAATAGATAAAAGGAATTTATGAAGATAGGAGGAATTAAATGATATTTGGTCTACCGGAAGTAACATTTTATGTTGTTTTAATAGTTCCGATAGTAATAGCCCTTTTACTTTTGTTTTGGGGATTTAAATACAAACCGGAGGAGGAGAAATAATGGCATCAATAATGACGACATCTCTAGTTGTAATCTACTTCTTAATAATACTTGTTATAGGTGCTTGGGCATCTAAAAAAGTAAAGAATAGTGCGGATTACATTATAGCTGGCAGAAGTCTTGGATTTTGGTTCTTTGTCATACTTATTGTTTCTTCTGCGACTAGTGGTATGAGTATTCTTGGTGTAGCTGGGCTTGGATATGTTGCAGGATGGCCCAGTATTTGGGAACAGATATTTGTACCCCTGACAACAGCAATATGTATCTTGTTCTACGGAACAAAATTACACAAAATTTCAGAAAAAATGGGTTACATGACAGTTCAGGACTACTTTGCTAACAGATTTTACAGTCCAAGGCTCATGAGAGCCCTTTCTGGACTTGCCGTAATCGTTACAAGCAGTATTTATCTTGTTGGTCAATACACAGCGATAAGTATAGTCCTTGTATGGCTTTTCGGCATAACACATACTGAAGCACTTCTAATAGCGGGTATAATTGTTCTATTGTATGTGGTATTGGGTGGATTATATGCAGTTGCATGGGTAAATCTAATTCAGGGAGTATTCATCATTGCAGGAGTATTAATAGTTTCTCCATTCGTTATTAACGCAGCAGGTGGATTTACACATATTAACACTGTATTGGCCTCAATAGATCCAAACATGGTAAATCTTGCATACCCACAAATGCATCCCCCTTACGCAGGATACGCATTTATGACTCCACTGTATTTGGTGTCATTCTTCTTCTTGCTTGCAATTGGTCTTGGATCGGCACCACATATTATTAACAACGTACTTGCAGTTAAGAAGGACAAATACTTTAAATTTGCACCATTTGCAGCATTTGGAATATATGTTGTAATAATGTACCTGATAAAAATCGTTGGATTTGGAACAAGGGCAATGGTACAAGACGGATTACTAACGGTACCTTACGCTGACTACTCTTTTGTCGCTGCTGTCAATCAAGCTCTACCCTCGATGATATGGCCGTTATTTGCAGTTATTGTCCTATCTGCAGTAATGTCAACAACTGACAGACTTATGCTTACTATAGGAACTTCAGTCAGCTGGGATATCTATAAGAATTTGATAAATCCAAAAGCTAATGATAAAACAATTACAACGATGAGCAGGGCCGTTGTCGTAGTCGCAGCAGCTTTAACACTCTATCTTGCAGTAAAACCACCTCAACTCTTAGCACTATTAATCTGGATGGGAATAGGCATAATGCTTTCAACATTTGTAATGCCTTTGCTTGCTGGACTTTACTGGAAGAAAGCTACAAGAGAAGGAGCAATTGCTTCAATGGCAGTAGGATTTTCAACCGCAGTTATATTTGGATTTGTCCATCAATTCATAATGAAACTACCAATGCACTTTAGCATGTACAGCTTTGTCTTAGCAGTAATAACAATGATCGTTGTAAGTCTTGTTACAAAGAATCCATCTGAAAAAGTCCTGAAAGAAACAATGACTGGGCCTTTCATACAGCAAAAGAAAAGGTGAAATACTTGCAGATACTATCAGTATTTATTGAAAACAAACCAAAAAGACTCTCAAAGATAATTGAAGAGCTATCCAAAGAAGGAATATCTATATCTGGACTTGCTATTGCAGATGCAGGTGATTTTGGTATAGTAAGACTTATTGTAAACGATGTAAAAAAAGGAGCTTCAATACTATCACAACACGAGATGATTGCAAATATACAAGACGTAGTTGGTGTTAATTTAAATAGTAGCACCATTTCAGAAATTTCAAAAATCCTTGGAGAAAACAATGTCAATATCGAAGATGCAATAGGATTTGGGTTTATTGACAATCAGAAGATACTGGTATTAAAAGTGGACAACATTGAACTTGCTAATAAAATCCTTTCTAAAGGAGGATTTAAAATTTATTAATTTATTTTTTTTTCAAAAGCAATAGTTCAAGATAGGACCTTCTTTCACTTTCTAGAAAAAGATCTTCGAAAAGATTTTCTATTCTCTTAACGTCTTGAAGATTTTCTGATTTTAACTCCACTTCAATAAACTCTCCAAGCTCTTCGACGTCATCTATTGAAATTGTAAAATCTTTGTAGAGATATAATCTTCTTTTTTTCCTTACATTTAATAACTTTTTATACCCAAGTTTATGGAGTATTTGCTCTACTTCTCCTGAAACATAAGCTTCGTATTCCTCCCTTGATTTGGATACCCTATCTAGCTTTGGGCCTTTATACGTTAAAACAGCTTTATCCCCCGAATATCTAACTCTTAAAGCTTCGTCAGTTTCCTTAAAATCCCTGATTGGGGAAGAAAAATAGACATCTTCTTCTATTCTTTCTCCAAGGAACTCTGCCCTCCTTAAGATCTGATCAATTCTTCCCCTTATGTAATTGTCTATTTTAGCTTTCATCTCAAGTTCAAGCATAAGTTATTTTAATGTAGTTCTATTTTATATGTTTGTTGATTTGATGAAGTTAAGTGACATAGCAAGAGAATATGGGTATAACTTTGATAATCTTAAGCGATATAATGAAATGTTCGGAGAGAAACTACCTGAATTCTTAGAAGCCAATGAAAAGGAAAACAAAGATTCAATTAGAGTCAATACCATCAAAATATCAAGAAATCAATTATATGAAAGGCTTACAGAAAGGGGATTTATATTAAAAGATATTAGTGATTTTGGATTTATTATAGAGGAATCAAATTTTTCTGTATCTTCTACCCAAGAGAATCTTCTTGGATACTTTTACATCCAAGGCGTTGCAGAAATGATTGTTTCACCAATTCTTTCACCTACTAAAAATGACTTTGTAGTGGACATGTGCGCAGCTCCAGGTGGTAAAACAACACACCTTTCCGCAATAATGGAAAATCAAGGTGTAGTATATGCCTTTGACATAAATAAAAGAAGATTATCTGCACTAAAAAATAATATTTCAAGGCTTGGATGTTTGAATATTGCCGTATTTAATCTAAGTGGGGAAGAAATAACAAAGATAAACAATAGGCCCGATAAAATTCTTCTAGATGCGCCTTGCACAGGTAGCGGTATAATGAGGAAAGATAGCTTGAGAAAATCTTTAAAGACGACTCATGACATAATATTTTTGAGTGAAATTCAAAAAAAACTTCTTAAAGCTGCTATTGACAGTTTGAAAAATGGTGGAACTCTTCTTTATACAACATGCAGTCTAGAACCAGAAGAAAATGAATTTGTCGTGCAGTGGGCCCTAAATAATTTTGAGATTAAATTATCTAATATTGATACAGATATTAATGGAGTTCCTCTTGTAAATGGATTTACAGAAATCTTTGGAAGAAAATTATCTGATGAAATTTCATTATGCAAAAGATCCCTTCCACATGTCCACAATACCAACGGACTATTTATGGCAAAAATTACTAAACTCTAAAAAAAGTGTAGGATTGAACCTAAAATCCCGCCGGCAATAGTTGCCATAATATTTGTATGATTGTTTCCAAAAAAGTCGTACCAAGTTTCAAGAGTTGCACCAACTATACTATCGATATTAGATCCTACAAATCCTGCAACGCCAGTAATAAAAATTATTCTTATGTCCCCCAATCCTGCAAGATAAGCCATAATTCCAATTAAAAAAGCAATAAAAAGCTCTGCTATTTCTCCCAATATCGTTACTCCTCCATCTGCTCCAGTTTCTACAACTTTTAAATTAGTTATCAACCTTGGCTTGTAATTAGAAAGTCTTCCTATTTCTCCTCCTGCCGTATCTGCAGCCGCAGTTGCCAAAGCACCAAGAAATCCATATAAAAATATATTGCTATCCAAATTAAGATAAACAGGCGCAATATAGTAAAAAACTGCAAAAATAGAAGCAACAATGCCGTTTCCTAAGACATTAATATAACTCCTTGCACCTTTGTTTTTCTCAGCTACTCCTTTTTTGCTCTTTTCTTCATATCTAAATTTTGTAGCTATAGATGCAGTTATAAAAAAAAATGCTAGAATGAAAAAAAACCTAAACCCACCAAAAACAATAATTGGAATTCCAACAAAAATGCCGGCGACAAACCCAGAAAGGTCAACAGCCCTAAATTTAAAAGAAAGACCTCCAAAAATAATGCAAAAACACGTTGCTAGAATTATATGCTCCGAAGTAATCATCCGTTCACCGGTGAAACTTTCTACCTTTAAGAAACTTATAAAACTATCTTCATGGAATTAACCGTAAATTTTTTAAGCATTACCCTAAAGGAGTCTTATAAGCTCCGGTGGTGTAGTCCGGCCAATCATTCGGCCCTCTCGAGGCCGTGACCCGGGTTCAAATCCCGGCCGGAGCACTTTTTATAATTATTATAATTTTTGGGTAATTCTCAATCTTTTTTGCGAATAAATTTAAAATATACTAAAGCCTTAAAAAATAAATTTAATTTTTATCAGATGATATAAATATTTGATAATATATTGAGGCCAGACAATGCAATTAACAGTGTATCAAATACCATTATTATTAAGTTCGATAGTGTCATCCATAATAATCTTCTTTCTTCTAAAAAGAGAACAGTCTCCCGGAAGTCGTTACTTAACTGTCTGTATTTCTGCTGCATTTTTTTGGGCATTAGCAGATCTATTGAATCTTGGCAGTATATCTCTTTCAAGTAAATTATTTTGGGATAACGTTTCCTATATGGCTATTGTAATATTCCCAGTTTCATGGATATTATTTGTCTTTGAGTATTCTGGGAAATCAAAATATATTACTAAAAGTTTGATTTTTTTAATGTCTTCTTTTTCACTACTTATCTTAATAATCGTATGGACTAATCAATATCATTACCTATTCAGGAGTGATATCTTTCTTATAGAAATTTCTGGAGTTTTGGCATTTGGCAAAAAATATGGGCCTTTATTTTGGCTTTTTATTATCTATTTTTATTTCTTGATTATAATAGGAATATTTTATTTATTTCAATCCTTCAATTTATCTAACTCAATCAATAGAAAGCAAAAAATAACATTTATAATTGCTATTTTTATTACTTGGATTGCAAATTTGATACATTTATCACGAATAGTTATTTCACCGTTAGACTTTACTTCAGTTTCTTTTTCTCTAATGGGTTTAGTCTTACTAATTGGAATCACAAAATATCAATTATTAGATATAGTACCAACTGCATATCTAAACGTTTTTAAAAATATGAATGATGCAATTATTGTTTTGGGGAGATTTAATCAAATTGTTGAAATTAATCCTTCAATGGAAAAAGTTCTTGGATTAGAAAGTAGTAAGATTTGTGGAAAAAAATTAGAACAGATCTCAGAGATATGGCCTGAACTCAACAAAGAATATCTTAATTTATCCTCTAAAAAGCTTGCCAATAAAAAGAATCTAGTGAAAGGAAATAAGATTTTTGAAATGGACATCTCAAATATATACGATTCTAAAAATTTTTTAATTGGGTATATTATTGCTCTACATGATATTACCAATCGTAAAAAAATGGAAGATAAATTAATAAAATCAAATAATCAAATTGAAGAGCTTAATGAAACTTTGCAGATAATGAACAAAATACTTAGGCATGATCTTTTAAACAAACTAACTATCATGAAATCTTCTTTATGGCTTTTAGAGGAGAAGAATGATAAATCTTCAATTGATAGATTAAATCGTTCAATAGATAGTGGTATTGGGCTAATTGAAAGAATAAGAGAACTTGAATCTTTTATAATGGCTAAAGGAGAATTAATTCCGGTGTCTATATCCGAAGTAGCTGAGGAAGTTTCAAATAATATTCATATTCAGGTTAAGATAAACGGAAATGCAATCGCACTAGCTGATCAAGCTTTATTTTCAGTGTTTGAAAATATTTATAGGAATGCAATTGTTCATGGGAAAACAGATAACATAGACGTTGACATATCTTCTAAAAAAAATATATGTGAAATAAGAATAACTGATACGGGAGAGGGTATCCCAGAATTCATTAAAGATAATGTATTTGAAGAAGGTATAAGCTATGGCAGTGGCAAAGGCAGTGGGCTTGGACTCTACATCGTTAAAAAGACAATAGACAGGTATGGTGGCACAATTACAGTTGAAGACAATAAACCAAAAGGGACTATTTTTATCATTAAATTAAAATGTGCTAAGATCTAGTTTTTCAAAACCTATAACATTTATAAACTTGTAGATGGATTAAATAATATGGATAATTTTGATCAAATTCCCAAGAGGCGTCCAAAAAGTCCCGGTTGGGGGAGGCTTCTTCCCTTCCTTGTAATTGGTTATATACTCTTCACATCATTCGTAGGTTCGATAAGATTACCTTCTACAAATTTAGAGGACCCTATCCAATCTGTTTTTTTCAATACAAGCATTTTACTTGGAGGAGTCGTAGTTGCTGTAATATTAGTTATTTCTTATATGACATATTCTAAAAAATAAGAAGTTATATAAACATCCTTTTCTAAATATTATTAATGTTTAAACGCATCTTTTTGATTGTTGATGCGGGTATTGAAGTTAGAATAGTTTCGATGTATGCGATTTTGATTTCAAAGTGTTCAAAAGCGCCTCTATTTTTAGTGCCCTACACAGATAATAAAGAAATTGTAGAAAATATTGAATATATCAATAAAATAGCAAACCAAGAGAATGTATCTACAGAAATATTAGAACTTAAAGGCGACATTCTTTATGAATTAAACAAAATTATAAGGGACAAAGAACTTGATTTGATAGTAACCCCATTAAAAAGGCAAGAAAATGGACTTTTTTTCATAGGTAGTTTTACTCAAAGGCTGATGAAATATGCCTTATCATCGGTAATGGGGGTTAGAATAGTCAAAATCAGGCCCCTAAAACAACATAAAAAATTATTAGTTCCACTCTCTAACAAGGACTACCATGCCAAAGAACGAATATTTTTAATTGAATCAATTTCAAAGTCATTAAATCTCAAGGTTTCAGTTTTAAGGTGTATTAAAAATCCTAAAGGAAAAATGGACAAGGTAGAAATGCAGAATGCTTTCATCGAAACTGAAAAATATTACTCCTCTTTTATAGATCAACTTAAAGAGAATGGAATTTCTACTGATTTAGTGATAAAAGAGTGTGAGCATGCCACAGACGGCATACTTGATGAAACAATGGCTTCTAACTATGACATACTTTTTGTTAAAGCCAAGACTCAGAATATTCTAAAAGAATTTCTTATCGGAAATGAAACTGAAGAATTACTTAGGAGGACTCCCTCTAATTTATTGTTTTGGAGGTCAAGGGAGTAAGATATAGATGGAGCAAATAAAGGATATCCAAGAGCTTTCGGTAGAAGAAGCCATTTCAACTCTTGAGTCTTCTAAAGAAGGACTTTCAAAAGATGAAGTTGAAAAAAGATTCTCATCTTTTGGGCCAAATGAGATACAAGAAAAAAGAATTACTCCGTTGTATGTTAAGCTCCTTAAACAATTTTTCAATTTCTTTGCAATTTTATTGTGGGTCGCAAGCGGCCTTTCGTTTTTAGGTGAGTATCTTGCACCTGGGGAAGGCAATATTAATCTTGGGATAGCGCTCGTAGTTGTAATTTTCATCAATGCTTTTTTTACTTTTTATCAGGAATATAAGGCCGAAAGAGCAGCTGAAGCTCTAAAAAAACTATTGGCACCGACAGCCATAGTCTTGAGAAACAATAAAGAAGAAGAAATATCTGCAAATCAGGTTGTAGTTGGGGATGTCATTGTTTTAAAAGAAGGGGATAAAGTTCCTGCCGATGCAAGGCTACTCGAGCAGTATGAATTAAAAGTCAATAATGCACCGCTAACGGGCGAATCAGTATCTCTTAAAAGAAGTGTAGATCCCTTTAAAGGAAGTATACTTGAGGCAAAAAACGTAGTTTTTTCTGGAACTACAATAGTTTCAGGTTCTGGAAAAGCTATAGTTTTTGCCGTAGGAATGGGAACAGAGTTTGGGAAGATAGCAGGACTTACTCAAGAAATAAAAGAAGACCCCACCCCACTACAAAAAGAGATATCCTATTTTATTAAATATATCTCATTAATTGCCATACTTTTAGGGGTAACATTCTTTTTAGTTGGCTGGTCTTTAGGAAATACTTTCACAGCAAATTTCATTTTTGGCATAGGAATCATAGTTGCAAATGTTCCAGAAGGGCTTCTTCCTACAGTTACTTTAACTCTGTCTATAGCGGCCCAGAAAATGGCAAAGAAAAATGCCCTGATTAAAAGTTTAAATTCTGTAGAAACCTTAGGCTCAACAACTGTAATCTGTACTGATAAAACTGGAACCCTCACACAAAACGAAATGACCGTTAAGAAAGTATTTGTTAATGACCAAGAGTATGATGTTTCTGGAGTTGGGTACAAACCCGAAGGGAAACTCCAGCTCGATGGGAAAGATATAGAAGAGAAAGAAATTGAGTCTATTATACCTCTTTTAAAAACTTCTTTCTTTTGCAATGATTCAAAAATAACTTTTAATGAAAACAAGCATTCCATAATTGGAGATCCTACGGAAGGGGCTCTTTTAGTTTTGGCAAAAAAAATCATCGATACAGATGCAACATGTCAGCTCGAAGAAAGAATTTTTGTAATACCGTTCACCTCTGATAGAAAAATGATGAGCACAATATACAAAGGAGAAAAAACTATTGCATACGTTAAAGGGTCTCCTGAATCGATTATAGGATTATCAAATAAAATATTGAAAAATGGAAAAGAAATTGATTTAACTCATCAAGATAAAAAAAATCTTCACGATAAAGCTGAAGATTTTGAAAAAAAGGCTTTGAGAACCTTGGCACTTGCATATAGGGAAGTAAGTGAAAAACAAAGCTATAATTCGGAAGAGGTAGAAAAAGATCTAGTATTGTTGGGATTTGTAGGCATGATAGATCCTCCTAGAATCGGAGTTAAAGAGGCAGTTAAGAAATGCAAGGAAGCTGGGATCAAGGTAGTAATGATAACAGGAGATAACAAACTTACTGCCGAGGCAATTGGGCGGAGCGTAGGTATAATTGAGGGAGGTTCGCCAGTTGTAGTAGAGGGAAGCGAAGTTTCTAAAATGGACACAGAAGAGCTGAAAAGTTTATTGACAAATCCAGAAATTATTTTCGCAAGGTCCTCTCCAAAAAATAAACTTGACATAGTCATGGCTTTAAAACAGATGGGTGAAGTTGTAGCTGTAACAGGAGACGGCGTAAATGATGCCCCTGCTTTAAAGGAGGCCGACATTGGGGTATCAATGGGCACAGGAACTGATGTTGCAAAGGAAGCTGCCGATGTTATACTTATAGATGACAACTTCAAGAGCATCGTAGAAGCTGTACTTGAAGGCCGGGCCGTTTATGATAATATTAGAAAATTTGTTTCATACATTTTAGTTAGTAATGTGCCTGAAATAGTTCCATTTATAGTATATGTACTCTTTAGAGTTCCTCTTGCCCTCACAGTTATTCAGATATTGGCAATTGATTTAGGCACAGATATGCTCCCTGCAATTGCACTTGGAACGGAGCCCGCGGAGATTGATACTATGCAAAGACCCCCGCGCTCAAGAAAAGATAGACTACTTACAGTTCCTTTAATATTAAAATCATATGGGCTAGTGGGCCCGATAGAAGCCGCAGCAGGACTATTTGGGTTTTGGTGGGTATTAAAAGAAGGGGGATGGACATGGGGCGCACAATTAGCTTTTACTGATCCTCTTTATCTTAAAGCTACAACAATGTGTCTTACTGCCATAATAATATGCCAAATAGTCAATGTGATGGGATGTAGAAGTCTTAGGAATTCCGTATTTAAAATGGGATTTTTTAAAAACAAATATATATTTTTAGGGATAGCCAGTGAAATCATATTGATTATAGCCTTTACAAATATTCCATTCTTTAAGACTTTTCTTGGAACTGCATCAATCGAGCCCGAATTAATTTTGCTGATTTTACCTTTTGCATTAATGATATTCGTAGTAGACGAATTAAGAAAATATTTGATGCCGAAGCTAGGATTGAAAGAAATATAATTTTTATTAATTTACCATTTGACAATTAATAATTTAAACTGGCCTTCATCTTGCTTCAACTAAGGAGATTTAGTGAATCAAACTTTCAAATCTTACATTGACCTCACAAGAGCCCATTTTATGTTTGCATGGCCTTTGATATTTTGCTCTGGTTTATTTTTGGCATTTTATAACTATGGAGGGTTTTCCTGGACTTTAGTAATTAAAGCTATACTTATAGGTCTTTTTGGATTTGAAGGTGGAATGATATTAAATGACTATATTGATAGAGATATTGACAAAAGCGATGTAGAATATGATAAACTGACTTTATATTGGAGGCTCTATAAAAGTAGACCTTTGCCATTTGGAGACATATCTTCAAAAAACGCATTAAGATTATTCCTATTATTCTTTATTATTACTGTTTCTCTAATTCTTACACTTCCTTTTCCCAATTCTCTTTACGTCATGTCGATCTATTTCTACTGTTATCTTATGGAATACTTTTATCAGATAAAAAAGAGAAGTCAGAAGTTCCCTTTTGCACAGCTTCTTGGGAGAACTGATTTTGCCATATTTCCAGTTGCAGGATATTTATGTGTTGGGGCTCCAGACAAAGTAGCATTGTTATTCTTTCTTTTCTTTTATCCGCTTGCATTATCTCATCTAGGATTAAATGATTTAATTGATATTAAAAATGACATCGTCCGTAAAATGAATACTATAACAGTTCTTTACGGGATCAAAGGAACTGTAATCTGGATTGTATTTTTTAATTTTATTCATTTCTTAATGGCCATAATATTTCTTTCAAGCCTTCCTAAAGTAACTCTTTATGGATTTTTAATTCCTTTTGTACTGTTATTGATTGGCACCATCTCCATAATTAAGGATTCAAGTCCAACTAAAGGTCTAAAAGTCCTTCCTTTGTATCACATGTCTATGGCCATTTATTCAATCTCAATAATCCTAGGAACTATAATATAAAGAATTATAAAAGAAGATTATTTATTTTTACTAGATTTGATGATGCATAAATCTAAAATTATTTCTTGGATTAAAATAATGAGATTGGAATTTTATTCTATGCCGCTTGTAGTATATTCTTTAGGAGCCTTGATTTTCTATAGATTTAATGATTTGTTTCTTCCAATAAATTATGTCTTTGGGTATCTAATTATTTTTTTAATTGAACTTCTAACAGTCTTTACAAATGAGTACTATGATTTTGAAGCAGACATGCTAAATAAAACCCCAGGAAGATTCACTGGTGGTTCAAGAATGTTAGTTGAAAATAAAATTTCAATAAAGGGATTGAAAACTTCGTTAATATTTGTTTCACTGTTCCTTTTGATTCTTTCTGGATACCTGTTAAACATTACTTTTTTTTCTCATCAAGTATTATTTCTTTTAGCCATAGGGATTATTTTTGGGATTTCTTATACTACTCCGCCCTTAAAATTATCGTACAAGGGATTAGGTGAATTGGACGTTGCCTTTATACATGGATTCTATGTTATTATCTGTGGGTATGTTTTCCAGAAAGGAATCCTTGATACCAATATAATTTGGATCATAACTATGCCTATTTTCTTTTCTTCACTGGCAGGCGTATCCCTTGCTGGTATACCAGATATAGATTCGGACAGATTAGTTACAAAGAAAACATTGGCATCAATAATTGGACCTAAAAATATTTTAATCTTTTCTACTATTTGTTCTTTGATTACTGGGATATTTGGAATTTATCTGTATTCTCTTTTCAATTTATGGCAACTAAGTTATTTGTATTTATTACTTCCAATTTACTCTATATGCATATCTTACATTTTTTTATCTAAAATGAAATCAAAAAAACATGAAATGGGGATCAACAAAATGATTTTTATGAGTATGATCTTAATTGCATTGTCTAGTTTTACTTCCGTAATTATTTTTATTTTATAATCGGGGCATTTGTCTAAACTTGCTTAATAATTTTACTAAAATTATTCAGCTAGTGATACATGAACCATTCTAATTTAATTAAATCATATTTTGATTTTAGAAAAGAATTGGTGCGGTCAGCGGGATTCGAACCCGCGTCTTGAGCTTGGAAGGCTCAGGTGCTAACCACTACACTATGACCGCTTCTTTTTTTATCGACTTAATTGTATATTTAAAACTTTCTCTTTTACATACCACAATGCTTAAAAATTGATATTTTAAAAAGCATATGTGGAGTATATGGGCATAATTAACGAAAACGTTAAGTTTGATTCTTCTATTATTTTGTCATGTACTGCTCACCATCATTAATTACGCCGTTTTTGGCGGAGGTATTTTCATGCTAAAAATAGCTATTCCTAAAAAGGGGAGATTATCAAACCCCTGTCTTGACATATTAAAAAGATCCGGTTACGAGTTTGAGGATAGCGGTAGGAAGTTGTTTTCACTTATCGAAGAAAAAAATATTGAAGCGGTATTTGTGCGAACTCAAGACATACCTGAATATGTTCAGGATCAAGTTGTCGATATAGGCATAACTGGACTTGATATAATTATGGAAAGAAAGGCAGAAGTTGAAATTTTACAAAAAATGGGATTTGGAAAATGCACACTCACCGTTGCAGCACCTAAAAATTCTTCAATAAAGTCATTTCAGGATATAAAAGATGGAATAAAAATAGTAACAGAATTTCCAAATGTAACTGATAACTTTTTTAAAAATAAAGGTATTAGTCTAAAAGTAATTGAAGTATCGGGTTCAACTGAAATCGCCCCATACCTTGGTGTATCTGATTTAATCTCAGATATAGTGAGTACGGGGACAACCTTAGTAATGAACAATCTAAAACCGATATCTAAAATTATTGAATCAGAAGCAGTTCTTATAGCAAATAAAGATAGTCTTAAAGAAAAGAGTGAAGAGATAGAACTCCTATCTTCCTCTATAAGAAGCGTATTAGACGCACAAGGTAAAAAGTACATCATGGTAAACCTTCCGACAAAATCCTTGGCTTTATTTGAAAAAGAATTCCACGGTCTTGGAGGTCCAACAGTGATGCATGTTATCTCAAAAGAATCCCTTGTCGCAGCACACTTTGTGGTGGATGAAAAGCAGGTATCCGAAACAATCCAAAAATTAAAGAGGATGGGCGGAACTGGGATTCTTATTACTCCAATAGAGAGGTTGGTGAATTAATTGATTGAAATTTATGAAGGCTCAAAAGAGTTATTTGAGAAAAATAAACAGAGAAAGATCTTACTAGAAGATGATGGTTATGTAAAGTCAATTCTAGATGACATCGAAAAAAGGGGAGACGAAGCACTCAAGGAATACACATTGAAATTTGATGGAGTCAGAATAGATGATTTCCTTGTAATTCAAGACGAGATAGCAGAAGCTTATGACAACGTAGACACTGAATTGATTCAAGCTCTTGAAACATCGGCAGATAATATCGAAGACTTCCACAGAAGAGAACTCCCTCAATCATTTTTGTTTGAAAAGAAAGGCATTACTGCAGGGCAGATGATATTGCCCTTGGATAGCACAGGCATTTATGTGCCCGGAGGGAGGGCAACTTATCCTTCTACAGTATTAATGGCCGCAATACCTCCCAAAATATGTGGAGTTCCTAGAATCGTAGTTGTGACACCTCCTGGAAAAGATGGCAGATGTAATGATGCAGTATTAGTAGCATCAGATATTGCAGGTGTAGATGAAATCTACAAAGTAGGGGGAGCTCAAGCAATAGCCGCTCTTGCATACGGCACTGAATCAATTAGGAAAGTTTCAAAAATCGTTGGTCCGGGTAATAGATTTGTAGCAATGGCAAAAAAACTTGTCGAAACACCTACAGAATTTCCTGCAGGCCCAAGTGAAGTAATGATTATTGCTGAAGAAAGCTCTAATCCAAGATTCATAGCTTTAGACATGCTAGCGCAATCTGAGCATGACCCCCTTGCATCGGCTTATCTCTTGACAACTTCAGGTAATCTAGCCGAAAAAGTTCAGAAAGAAATAGAAAAGGAGCTTAAGGTACTACCAAGAAAAGAAATTCTTGAAGAATCTCTAAAGAGGGGCGGCATTTTCATTATATCTTCAATAGATGAAGCAATAGAACTTTCAAACGAATTTGCACCTGAGCACCTTGAGATAATGGTCAAGGAGCCATTTTCATTTCTCACAAAAATCAAAAATGCAGGGTCGGTGTTCCTTGGGGAATATTCTCCTGAAGCTATGGGAGATTATGTATCGGGAACAAATCACGTACTTCCGACCTCAGGATTTGCAAAGTATTATTCAAGCCTTTCAGTTGACGATTTCTTGAAGAAGTATACCTTCCAGTATGTCACAAAGGAAGGGCTAAAGACTTATAGGCCTACAGTTTCAACACTTGCTAAATCAGAAGGATTATTTGCACATGAAAAAGCTGTAAATGTGAGGTTTGAAGATGAAAAGTAAATTTGATAGGGATCTATTAGAGGGCCTTGAGCCATACTCCTCAGAAGTTTCAATATTAGATGGAAATCAAACTAGATTACACGCTAATGAACTACCATGGAAAAACGAAGCGGTAGTTTGGGCCTTACATGATAGTCTCTTATCAATGCCTCTCAACAGATATCCTGAAGTTACAAATTCGGAAATAAGAAACAAAATTGCAGAGTATATTGGATTTGAAAAAGAAAATGTACTCGTTGGGAATGGCAGCGATGAGATCCTTGACACAATAGGCAAAGCATTCATATCTCCTCTTGATAAAGTTTTGATCCCCTCCCCTACCTTTTCACTTTACTCTTCCGTGGCAAGGGTGTACTCAGGAGTTCCTATAATCCTCTCGCTTAATAGTGATTATACCCTTCCATTTGAAAAAATTATAATGGAGGCAAAAAATGCCAAGATTGCAATTATTTGTAGCCCCAATAATCCTACGGGAATTGCTTATCCAGATGAGGAAATTAGGCCGATATTGGATACTGGGATGCTAGTAATCCTTGATGAAGCATATGCTGAATTCTCTGGCCATTCTGGATTAGGCTTATTGAATGAGTATGATAATCTGATTATCATGAAGACATTCTCAAAAGCATTTGGGCTTGCAGGATTTAGAACAGGATATTGCGTAGCATCAGAAACGCTAATTGAATCTATGAGCAAAGTTATGCTTCCATATAATCTAAATCTTATCTCTATGAAGGTAGTTGAAATGGCAATTCAGCACGAAGATTTCATGAAAGATGCTGTTAAAAAAATAAAGGAAAACCGAAAATACCTTTATGGTGCAATGAAGGAGATAAAAGGGATAAAGCCGATTCAATCAAATGCCAACTTCATACTGTTTGAAGCAGAAAATCCAAGAACAATATACGAAGGATTGTTGAAGAGAAATATCCTAATACGGTACTTTGAAGGTAAGAATTACCTTAGGGTATCTGTAGGAACGTATGAAGAGTGTGTTAAGTTCATTTCTAGCTTAAGGGAGATATTAAATGTCTGTTAAAATTGGTATTATTGACTATGGTATGGGGAATCTAAAGAGTGTATACAAAGCCTTTAGATTTCTAAAAGCAGAACCCATTTTTATAGATAAAGAAGAGGATTTTAATAATTGTGATGGCTTTATTCTGCCGGGAGTAGGAGCTTTCGAGGATGGAATGAAAAATCTAGCCCCTTTTATTAAAGTATTAAAAAAAGAGGTAGAGACCAAACCTATACTTGGGATATGTCTAGGAATGCAGATGCTTTTCTCAGATAGTGAAGAAAATGGATTCTTCAAGGGATTAAATCTTATACCTGGCTCGGTAAAAAAACTACCAGAAGGATTAAAAGTTCCGCACATGGGCTGGAATAGCATTGAATTTTTAGATGATGATCCGCTTCTCATGGGAATAAAAAATGAGTCTTATTTCTATTTTGTCCACTCATATGCTCCATTCTGTGGGCCTGATTATGCCCTTGGAGAAACTGAATATGGAATAAAGTTTCCATCAATAGTTGCAAAGGAGTTTATCTATGGTACACAGTTCCACCCTGAAAAGAGTGGAGAATCAGGATTAAAACTTCTTAAAAATTACATAAGTATAGTGGAGAATACAATATGAAAGTTTTGCCCGCAGTAGACATCCTTAATCGGAAATGTGTCCAACTTGTAGGGGGAGATCCTGCTACTAAAGTGTTTGAGGACACAGACCCTCTAACAATTGCAAGAAAGTGGGCAGAATATTCGGATTACTTGCATTTGATTGATCTTGATGCTGCAATCTATAATAAAGATACTAACAGGGACATAATAAAGAAAATTCTCTCAGAAGTCAAAATCCCGGCAGAAGTTGGTGGAGGAATACGAAGCATAGAAATATTTCGGGAACTGATAGATGCAGGCGCAGATAAACTCATAATTGGAACGTCAGCAATTAAAAATCTTGAACTTCTAAAAAGCATAAAAGATCAATTTGGAAAGAAAAGGATAGTCATAGCTTTAGACGTTAAAGGAGAAGAGGTGTCAATTTCTGGATGGACTCAAGATTCTGGGCTATCAATATTTGATGCAACAAAAAATCTGGAAGAGTACGCATCCTCTTACCTTATCACAAGCATTGGTGTAGAGGGAAGAATGAAAGGGCCAGATATAGAATTATATAAAAAGCTTTTATCAATAACTGATGTGGAAATAATTGCATCAGGTGGAATTTCATCAATTGACAATTTAATAGATCTTGATAAAATAGGGATTAACAAAGCTGTCGTTGGTACAGCAATTTACACTAATAAAATTGACTTAAAAGAAGTAAGAAAAGTTTTTGGGTGATTTGTTTTGAGACAAGCAAAGATAGAGAGAAAAACAAAGGAAACTGATATTAAAATTAAATTGAATATTGACGGTCAGGGTAAATATAAAATCTCAACATCAAAGAAATTTTTTGATCACATGCTTGAAACGTTTTCTAGGTATAGCCTTTTTGATTTAGAGATAAAGGCGGAAGGCGATTTAACTCACCACCTTGTTGAAGACATAGGGATAGCTATGGGGATGGCCTTCTCAGAGGCTATAGGGGATAAAAAAGGTATCAATAGGGTGGGCTTTGCCACAGTACCCATGGACGATAGTCTAGTCATGTCTTCCCTTGATATTGGGGGAAGACACTATACAAAATTTGACCTAAATTTCAAGTTTGATAAGATTGAAGAAGTATCACCAGATCTATTCTTGCATTTTCTCGATTCTTTTGCCCAGAAAGTTCCATTGAATCTTTTCATAAAGGAGTTTTATGGAGATGATGACCACCACAAGATGGAAGCGGTATTCAAATCATTCGGAAAAGCTCTCTTGATGGCGACTTCATTCAATGAGAGAATTGATCTACTTTCAACAAAGGGTGTGATTTAATGCATGCAAAAAGAATTATTCCTTGTCTTGATGTTGACCAGGGAAGAGTTGTAAAAGGAATAAAATTTGTAGATATCAGAGACGCAGGAGATCCAGTAGAGATGGCACAGCTTTATGATGAAAAAGGTGCGGATGAATTGGTGTTCCTTGATATCACAGCTTCATCGGATAAAAGGAATATTATGGTTGATGTAGTTGAAAGGACTGGAGATGTAGTATTTATTCCATTTACTGTAGGGGGAGGATTAAGAAATATTGAAGATATAAAGGCGATATTACGTGCAGGTGCAGACAAAGTAAGTCTCAATACGTCTGCAGTTCAGAATCCCAATTTGATAAAGGAATCCTCTAAAATATTTGGAAGTCAATGCATAGTTCTAGCAATTGATGCTAAAAGAAAAGGAAACAGTTGGGAAGTATATACACATGGAGGAAGGACACCAACAGGCATAGATGCAATTGAATGGGCAAAGAACGCTGAAAATCTTGGATGTGGGGAAATTCTTCTTACAAGCATGGATGCAGATGGTACAAAAGATGGCTATGATATATCACTGACAAAAGCCATCTCAGAAGCTGTGACGATACCTGTTATAGCTTCAGGCGGGGCAGGAAATGCTGAACACATATATGATGCATTGACTAAAGGCAAAGCCGATGCAGCACTTGCAGCTTCAATTTTTCACTATGAAGAACACTCAATTAGAAAGGTAAAAGAATACCTTAGATCAAAAAATGTTTCGGTAAGATTATGAGTGAGTTTAATTTAAAGTGGGATGAAAAAGGACTTATCCCTGCTATAGTTCAGGAGTATAATACAAAAGAAGTACTTATGACGGCCTATATGAACGAGGAATCTCTTAAGAAGACACTTGAAACTGGCAGAACTTGTTTTTGGTCAAGGAGCAGACAGAAATTCTGGTTTAAGGGAGAATCATCTGGCAATATCCAAAAGGTCAAAGAGATTAGATATGATTGTGATGCAGATTCTATTTTAATCTTAGTTGAGCAAGTTGGTGCAGCATGCCACGAAGGATACCCAACATGTTATTTTAGAAAACTTGATGGAAAAATAATTGGTGAAAAATCCTTCGAAGGCGGGCTTTATATTTTGGATGAACTTTACAAATTAATTGAAAAAAGAAAGAAAGAGCTTCCAAAAGATTCGTATACAACAAAATTGCTTACTGATAAGAATCTCCTACTTAAAAAAATTGGCGAGGAGTCAAGCGAAGTAATTATCTCCTATTCTGAAGACAAGAATAGAACAGTTGAAGAAGCTTCTGATTTAATCTATCACTTATTTGTTTTATTAGTTGAAAGAGACATCAAACTGGAATCAGTATTAGAGGAATTAAAAAAAAGAAGGAAGTGAATAAATGGATTTAGGAAAAAGATATGATTTTCATACACATACAATCTTTTCTGATGGTGAGCTTATACCTACAGAACTTGTAAGACGTGCAAGAGCTTTGGACCACAAAGCTATAGCATTAACAGATCATGCAGATGCTTCAAATATTGAGTTTATTGTTCCCAATCTCGTAAAAGTTTCTGAAGAACTCAATCAATATTGGGATATAACAGTAATTCCTGGAGTTGAAATTACTCATGTCCCTCCAGAGACTATTAAAAAACTTGCATTGAAAGCAAAAAAACTTGGGGCAAAAATAGTGGTTGTTCATGGGGAAACACCTGTAGAGCCTGTAATGCCAGGAACAAATAGAAGTGCAATTGAAAGTGGCGAAGTTGATATCCTTGCGCATCCAGGAATAATTGAAGAAAAAGACGCCAAACTTGCAAATAAATCAGATATCTTCTTAGAGATTACTGCAAGAGGGGGCCACAATATTGGAAATGGACGTGTTGCCTCTTTGGGCGAAAACTTTATTTTGGATACAGATACGCATTCTCCAAGCAACTTAATTACTCAGGAATTTGCATATACAGTAGCTTTAGGTGCAGGCCTAAAAGAAGAAGCTGCAATACAAGTAATAAAAGAAAATCCCAAGATATTGCTTGAAAAAATATTGTAAAAAATAAATAGGCAATATTTGCCTTTAATCTTTTTTAATTTTAGAATTTACTCCGAGCAAATACCCTCCAAATCCTACTAGCCACATAACAATAGGATAGGCTACCCATCTCTCTGTTCCCCCACCACCTAGTAGGGGAATAAAGAAACCGGCAGAGAAAAGGAAGAAGAGCGCAACTACCCCAAGACAGATTGAAACATATCGAAATGGAGAATCCAATACCTTTGAAGAAGTAATGGCTGCAATACCTCCAAAAATGAAAGTTATCAATGCAGACAGAGGGTGTAATAATTCGACATTTCCCGGGAATATCCCAACACCTAATATGCCAAGACCAAATATTCCAAAGGGAATATTAAAGATAAGTTTCCTATAGATAAGAAAAACGCAATATGCCCCTATCAAGGTCATTATGCCCGTTATAATCATTGTCGAGTTGAAAATAACTGCAGAGGGCTGAACGATTATACTATTTGGAGGACGAGTTGCACCCAAATCACTTATCTCACTGTTTGAAGTGGAATACCCTGAAGGATAGAAAATTTCGGCCGTTATTATCCCCATTATGGCAATTACACCTGCAAGGAATAGTAAACTGCCTGCTATTTGATATGGATTTTTTCTAAATGAATCTAAAATTGACAATATGCTCACCTCTTTTTTAATAATTTTATTTGTCGAGTATAAATCAACCTTATAAAATTTACTTTACAAAACTGCAAAACTCTTATAAGTATATTCTTAAATTTTAAAAATATGGATATAGGGCAGTTTGTCATAAATGTTGTAGAGGCCATACTTTCATTCAGCGAGTTCATAGCAGAAGAAATTTCTACCCTAACAAATGGATTCCTCCCAGAGGGTGCCGTAAATGAAGTTGGAATATTAATTCTTTTAGTTCTACTTAGGCTGGGATTCGACTACGCTAAGAAGATATTGGAAATATTGATTGTAATATTTGCCGTGTACATAGTAATTCAACTTCTGCCTTCAATCATTAATTCGATAGGGTAGCGTTTAGAAAAATGCAGCGTAAAATTTTCATTGAAACTTATGGCTGTACTCAGAATAAAGGAGACAGCGAGATATTAAAATATCTTTTGAAAGACTTTCTTGTTGATTCAATTGATGAAGCAGATACTGTAATTGTTAATACTTGTGGGGTCAAAGGGCAAACTGAGAAAAAGATTGTCTTAAGAATTTCATCTTTACTTGAAAATAAAAGAGTCATTGTCTCAGGGTGCCTTCCTAAAATTAACCTCCAAGCAATAGATGAAAGAGTCTCGGGGATTATAGGCACCAATGATTTAGATCATATAGTCGAAGTTGTACTCTCTGAAGATAAAAAAATCTTCATCTCTGAGGATAATAGGAGACTTGGGCCAAAAACTTCATTTAAGAAGATTAGGGATGAATCAACTTCTGCAATTGTTCAGATCTCAGAAGGATGTGCAGGTGGGTGTAGTTTCTGCTGCACAAGGTTTGCAAGGGGTAGTGTCCATAGCTTTCCTATAGACGACATAGTAAAAGAAGTAAGTGAAGCTCTTTCAAACGGATATAAAGAGATACTTTTTACCTCTCAGGATACAGCTGCATATGGAATCGACACGGGTGAAACTCTCATTAACCTTCTAAAAAAGACCTTCAGTATAGACGATAAATTTATGCTACGACTTGGGATGGCAAATCCAAATCATATAAAAGAATTTGAAAAGGAATTAGTTGAAGTTTACAAAGATCCTCACATGTATAGATTTCTACATGTACCTGTTCAGTCAGGGGATGACAAAGTTCTTTCAGATATGAATAGAAGGCACACGGTCAAAGAATTCCTAGATACAGTTTCACTTTTTAGAAAGAATATAGAAGACCTTTATCTATGTACGGATATAATTGTTGGATTTCCTACCGAGGATGAGTCCGCATTTGAAAATACCTACAAGCTTATAGAGAAGATAAGGCCAGACAAGATTAATCTAACTCGTTTTTCACCAAGGCCAGGGACAGATTCATCTAAAATGAAGCAGATACCCACATGGATTGTTAAGGAGAGGTCCAGAAGATTGAATCTTCTAAGGAAAAAGATATCCTCTGAAATAAATAGATCTTACATTGGTAGAAGCTTTGAAGCATTGATAACGGAGAAAAATAGGGATGGAACGTTCACGGGAAGAATATATAACAACAAACCTGTTATTTTAGAAGATGCAGTGGTGGGAAAGTTCACCGGAGTAGATATTGAAGATGCAACTTCCACATACCTTATTGGAAGAAGGTGATTTATTGGATTTAAAGGAAATACAGAGGAAAGATAGAGTATTTTGTGAAGAGCGTGGATGGGATAAATTTCCCCCTTCTCTAGTATTAATACACCTATATGAGGAACTGTCTGAGGTTGGAGAATACATTCTTTACAAAGACGGATACAAAAAAAGCGGAATGGGAAACGATAAAGATGCAGATTACGAGAATCTAAAGAGAGAATTTGGACAGATTTTATCCTTATTAATGCAACTTGCAAATTCATTTGAGATTGATTTAGAGTCTTCTTTTTTGTCAGAGTTTGAAATTATGCAAAAAAGATTTGGGAAGGAAGAATGGAAGAAATACACGGATAAGATTGTTTAGGGGGGTTTTTCAACCCCCCTGGAGGGAAAATGGAGGAAAAAGATGAGCAACACCATTAATCAATATTTAATAATGGCGCTCATAATTATATACTATTATTGTTACACTAATATATAAAGCTTTCGGTAATATTGTTTAACAATACTATAATGTTGATTATCATGAATGTTTTACTCTCTTTGGGATCGGCTGTAAAAATCGGCCTTAAGAAAGGTACACCACTAGTAGACCAAAGAACTTGTTATTTGATGATGGAAGGGCAATGTAACGCCGGATGTTTTTTCTGCATTAGGTCAAAGGAGGAATCTAAACTTTCGAGATTACCTTGGTATTCTTTTGATTTAGAGAAGGCTATACCTCATATCGAATCTAATTTTGAACGAATCTGCATCCAAAGTGTTAATCATGATAACTTTATCTTTGAGATTAAAGAAATAATCTCAAAATTTTCAAAGAAGCTTCCAATGTCTGTTTCTCTATCATTAAGAAATTATGAAGGCATTGAAAATCTATACGGCGATGTTGATAAAATCGGGATTGGACTTGATTGTGCAAGAAAAGATATCTTCAAAGAAATGAAGCCATATTACAGTTGGGAAAAAACTTGGAAAGGCCTTAGAGCCTCTTCAGAAATATTCGGAAACTTTAATGTCATATGTCATTTGATTGCGGGGCTTGGGGAAACAGAAGAGGAAATGATAAATGTATTTCAAAGACTTTATGATATTGGGATCTATCCATCTTTATTTGCATTTACTCCAATTAAAGGAACCTATTATGAAAATTTATCGTCACCAAATATTTCTAGTTATAGGAAGCTTCAATTAGCCCGTTATTTAATTACTTCAGATATCAAAAGATTCGAAGATTTTTCATTTAATAAGGGAAAAATAGTTTATGAAAAAGAATATTTATTTCAGTTAAGGAATGAGATCTTTATTACAAGGGGATGCCCCTCATGCGATAGACCATTTTATAATGAATCTCCTAAAGGTCCAATCTACAACTTTCCTTCAATAGAGTCAGTAGATCTTTCTAAAGTAAAGGAAGATTTCACCGAATAAACTAATTATAAACTATTATTTATTTTCTAAAGGTAATTTTATAAGTTTATATTCTATAATAGTATCCTAAGAATTTGGTGAAATGAAATGGCAAAGAATACTAAGATCATTTTAAAATTTGTTGCCGCCCTACTAGTTATAATAACTATTATGGGGTGTTTATCCTCTGAGAACAACAATAATCTAGAACAAATAAATCAAACTCAAAATCAGGAAACTCAAGAAAAGACTTTAGTTGAACTACAATCAAGCCCTATTCAATATTTTTCATATCCAATTGTAGATACAGGCCAAACAAAGTGTTACGATAATACCAAACAGATAACTTGTCCAAAAGTTGGAGTGGCGTTCTATGGTCAAGATGCACAGTATCTTGGGAATAAACCAGCATACAAAGATAATGGTGATGGAACTATAACAGATCTTAATACGGGACTAATATGGCAAAAAGATCCTGGAGAAAAGATGACCTACAACGAAGCAGTTTCAAAAGCAGATTCATTTATTCTTGCAGGCTATGATGACTGGAGACTCCCGACAATAAAGGAATTATACTCTTTGATTCTTTTTAGTGGAGTTGATCCACCAGTTGAAATGACTAGTTCCAGTAATCTAGAACCATTTATTGATACAAACTATTTTGTCTTTGAGTATGGCGATACAACTGCGGGGGAACGTATTATAGATTCTCAATTCCTTTCTAGTAACAAATATGTTTCCGGAACTATGCCTACAAGAGATGAAACTGCCTTTGGAGTAAACTTTGCTGATGGCCGTATTAAGGGCTATGGATTAATTCTCCGAGGAAGTGAAAAAGAGTTTTATGTTATCTATGTACGTGGTAATCCAGATTATGGAAAAAATGATTTTGTAGATAATGGCGATGGAACAATTACTGATAAAGCGACAGGCTTAATGTGGCAAAAGGTCGATAGTAGTAAATCCATGTCTTGGGAGGATGCTCTAGAATATGCTGAAAATATAAATTTAGCAGGGTACTCTGATTGGAGGCTGCCAAATGCAAAAGAATTACAATCCATAGTTGATTATACTAGATCTCCAACTACAACAAATTCTCCGGCAATTGATCCAATCTTTAAAACTTCACCAATAAAAGATGAAGAGGGAAACACAAATTATCCCTTCTACTGGACAAGCACGACCCATGCCAACTCTATGGGTGGAAGCTCTGCAGTATATATAGCATTTGGTGAAGCTTTAGGATGGATGAAAGATCCAAGAGGGCAATACATCCTTAGTGATGTTCATGGAGCAGGAGCTCAAAGAAGTGATCCAAAATCAGGCAATCCTGCAAATTATCCATACGGTCACGGGCCTCAAGGTGATGTAATAAGAATATATAACTATGTAAGGTGCGTTCGAGATGACAATGCTACTATCACATAGATTTTATATTTATTTTTATTTGCCTTAAACCATAAGATTTATTAAATATTTAAGTTAAAAAAATTCTGTGATATTATGGAAGATACATTTAATCTAGAAGTTAAGATTCCTGAGTTTGTGAAACTTTTAGGCGAAGAAGGTAAAAATCAGATTTTAGAAGAAGTTAAGAAAAAAATTGACAAAGATGTATCTAACATTGTTGTTAAAGCTGCAAGAGAGATAATGGCCGAAAAATTAGGGCTTGATACAAGAGAAAGTCCTTTTGGACCGGTACATACAAAAAAACAAACGCCTCCCGTTGAGGAAGATGAACCTAAATCTGACTTAAGCTGTCCAAACTGCCAAAAGGCTCTTGAGCCTGGAGTCAAGTTTTGTAGATTCTGTGGACAAAAATTAGGTTAATTTTCATTTATTATTAATGCTTTTTTTATCTTTTCATAACTTACTTTTGTTTCAATACATCCATCTTTTTCAAGATTAATGCCTCTCCCAGGAATTTTTAGATAATCTAAGACTAAACTGGCCTCTCTAAGTTCAATATGGCAACCAACACCAATTATCGCTTTAGGCCTAGTAAGCTTAATTACTTTTTTAACAAACGACCCTCCAGGAACAATGAATACCCTAATATTCCTCTCTTCACAGAAACAGATTAGGTCCCCTATTCCACACCTGCCACAATTTTTACATTTGAATCCACACATAGAATCGAGTATTGCGGGACAATCTATTTTTCTAAGACATTGTGGAAGAAGAAGTATCCTATCTTCAAATGGTATTTTAGAAAGTTCTTTGTAATTGATAAAATTTCTCATGTCGTTTGAGATCATATCGATGTATCCTTTCTTCAATCCTATTTTTTCAGTCAATATCTTTAGAGGATAATAAAGAAAATCAAGAACAAATAAAATAAATCCAGGGAATAATACTTTTTTTGTCTTTACAGAGTATAGAATTAGTAGTATAGCAATCAACAGTATGAATACCACTATTAGAAAAAATGCAGTTAAAATCATTCCTAGTATTTCAAATATATCTACCATTAATGTACCTCGAATAGCATCTCTTTTACTAATTCCATATCTACATCAGTTTCAATGCATCCAGTTTTATCTAGAAGTACTCCATATTCTGCTATTCTTTTTGAGGATAATATTCTCATCATTTCATTTAATTCTACATGGCATGCGACCAATAGAACGGATGACTTCGGATGTCTTTTCAAAACTCTTTTTACAAATGATCCACCAGGAGCAATGAAGACTTTTATGGAATTTTCATCACACACTTTTTTGAATTCACCTATTTTACATTTTCCACATTTGATACAGTTGACGCCCAGTTCTGGACTCACTTGAGCCTTGCATTCTATCGACCTTAAACAGTATGGGAAAACAACTATTCTGTCCTTAATTTTTGAAGCAAAATACTCATTTTTTAAAATATTATTTCTTATGTCGATTTCTATTCTGTCAACTACACTTTCATCAAGATTTAGGGACGCTACTAATCTCTTTAGAGGATAGTAAAGGGTATCTAAAAGAAATAAAGTGACACGAGGGAATATTATTTGATTCTTTTTAATTATCCTATAGATTAAAATAATTGCCATTAAAAGAAGTATTCCAAAAATAATAATGAGTATTACAAATATAACGCCCAATACAGAAAAAAAACTAGGTAATCCATTCATTGTAGGAGAATAAAAAAATTTAATTTAAAAGTATAATTGTATTATGATTTTTTAAAGATTTCAGGTTTTAGTAGATAAAGTAGAAGGACAAGAAGGCCAACTCCGAGTACTAGTAAAACTCCAAGAACAATAACTATTGTGTTCTTGCCCATTGCCATTCCATCTATTGCACTTATTTTTGAGTCAATTAATCTTACTTTCTCTTGGTCACCTAGTTCAGTATAAAGTTTTTTTGACTCTACATAGTTTTCTCTAGCCTTTTTGTAGTCTCCTGCAAGATAGCTATCCTCTGCTAGTTTAAAGTATCTAGCGGCTTCATCTAATCTTACATCATCACCTATTGAAACAAGCATCGATTTGAAATCATTAGCACCTTTATCTGTTGGAGAAATATCAAGTGCAGTATTGATAGCTTCTATTGCTTCTTGATAGTTCCCGAGATTATACTGAGACCTTGCGATCCCATACCAAGCCCCAAATAAATTACTATTTAATCCGTTAGCAATATTATAAGTTGAAAGCGCTTCTTCATATTTACCAAGAGAAAGTAGTATATCCCCCTTTAAGATTAGTGCCTCTATCCTCTCTTCATACCCTGGGTCTCTGTCAAGGGCGTTGTTTACCTCAGTTAAAGCTTCAGTATACCTTCTCTTGTTCCAAAGTGATTTTGCTTTGATTAAGTATGGGCCGTATTTTGATGCATCAAGTGCTATAGCTTTGTCGCTCGTACTAATGGCATCATCAAAATTATTGTCATTTAGATACCCTTCTGCAGCTATGACTAATTCAGTGTAAGTCAATTCTTTTTCTTCAGGGGTAACAACAGTTTCGCTTTCGGATAGATAATCAAAGATATTTGAAATTAATCTTAGATGGTCATAATTACTAATCATATGATCCTCAAGAAAAGTTGAAGATCCTATTGCCACTACTTTGCCACTCAATAAATTCGCTCTTGCAGCAACAATTATATCTGTTCCAGAAATAGGATTTAAAGGGTCTTTAGTTGTGGGGTCTGATTTATCTGGATCACTTAAGTACGGTCGACTGAGACTTTGTGGTGAACCTCTCATCAATGCTTTAGAGCTTTGAGATGATATGGAAATAGAACAGGGCAATTTCATAGCGATTTTAAATATATCTTCTGTTATGGGGTCATCAACCATATTAATAATAATGACGTTAGTTGCATCATTATCATAGTAGTTTTGTGTGTCTGTGACCAGATCATCATTAAATGTAATTCCCATATTGATAGTAAGTTCATTTAGGACTTCTCTTGTTTTTTTAATATCAAGAGAACTACCGCCCCTACCGACAAGTAATAGACTTCCACCATCTTTCACAAATTTTTCAATAACAAATACCTCTTGCTGGGTAAAATTTGTTTTAGGAACAATAATAAGGAGTATATCATAATTTTTTAGAGTATTTTCTGTAAGAGGAACTTTATTCTCGGCTAGAGTAAATCCTCTGCTAGTAAGCTGGCTAAGAAACATATTGTAACCAGCTGTAAAGTTTATGGGCTCATCATGGGCCACATCGATTAGAACTCTTTTTTGTGATTGTGCATTAACGTTAAGCGGGAAACTTAAAATCATTAATGCAATTATCCATAAAATAAATAATCTTCTCATAGAAGCACCCTAGAAAGCATGACCTAATAACATTTAAAAGTATATTTGTTTTGTTATTTAATAATTTTTACAGTTTTAAGAATCTGTAATCGAAAGCTTTAAATACCAACCACAATTATTCTGGATTGGTACGGCGACCACAGCGAGAGTGATACACCTGGACTCATCCCGAACCCAGAAGTTAAGACTCTCTGCGTCGTGATTTGTACTGCTAGTAGCGGGAACATCACAACGTCGCCGGCCTTTATATTCTTGGCTATTTATACTAGCCGACTGATGAAAAACTATATGTTTTGAGGAATGAGGTGTTTTAATGGCAGTTTATGTTAAATTTAAAGTCCCAGAAGAGTTAGCAAACAAATCTTACGAATCTCTTGAAATGGTAAGGGACACAGGAAAATTAAAGAAAGGCGCAAACGAAACTACAAAAGCTGTTGAGAGAGGTATTGCAAAACTAGTTTATCTTGCAGAGGATATTACTCCCGAAGAAATCATTGCACACATACCACTACTTTGTGACGAGAAAGAGATACCCTATATCTATGTTCCAAGAAAAGATGAGCTTGGCGCAGCAATAGGTATTGATGTATCAACAGCAGCTGTTGCAGTAATAAAAGAAGGCAAAGCTAAGGACCTTATTGACGATATTATTGTCAAGGTAAAAGAACTTAGAAAGTGATTGAATGGCCGAGATTGATAGTGGAATACCGGCAGAAGTTTTGGAGATTGTCGTTCGTACTGGCGTAACTGGAGATATATTCCAGGTTAGGGTCAAAGTACTTGACGGAATGGACAAAGACAGAGTCATCACTAGAAACCTAAGAGGTCCGGTAAAAGTTGGGGACATCGTTGTTCTAAAGGAAACTGAAAGAGAAGCAAAGGAGATAAAGACGCCAAGGTGAGACCATGCCAAGAAAAGTTAACTGTTCTTTTTGTGGAGATCCAATAGATCCCGGAACAGGCCTTATTTTCGTGAGAAAAGATGGAGTTATCTATAATTTTTGTACCCATAAGTGCGAAAGAAATATGGTTGGCCTAAACAGAAAGCCAAGAAAAGTCAAGTGGACTGAAGAGTACAGAAAAGAAAAGGCCCTTAGGACTAAAAAATAATTTTATTATATATTTTTTTAATTGGTGTTTAGCATGAGCGAAAGAACTCTAATTATTTTAAAACCAGATACTATAATGAGATCAAACATTGGAAATGTTTTATCTAGAATAGAAGCAAAAGGATTGAAGATATCAGCTTTAAAGATGGAGTGGATTTCTAAAGAAAAAGCTGGAACGCATTACGCGGAACACGTTGGTAAGCCCTTCTATGACAGTCTTATAGGTTACATTACCTCTTGCCCAGTTGTTCTTGGAGTAATCGAAGGAGAAGATGCAATAACAGTAATAAGAACTTTATGTGGTGCAACAGATCCTCACAAAGCTGCTCCAGGTAGTATAAGAGGGGATTTTGGATTCAAGAAAGGTAATGATATATTTAATGTAATCCATGCTTCAGATTCTCCAGAAAGTGCAAAGAGAGAGATTTCATTATTCTTCAGTGATAAAGAAGTTTTCAACTACAATAAATAATTGTTGTTTAAATGATAAGACAGCCAATCATCTCTGTTTTAGGTCATGTAGACCATGGGAAAACATCCCTTTTAGATTATATTAGGGGTTCTGCCGTTGCTTCAAGGGAAGCCGGAGGTATAACTCAACATATAGGTGCAACAGAGGTGCCAATTGATACAGTAAAGGCCATATGTGGGCAAGATTTTGATAAATGGGGAATTAAACTTCCGGGATTATTATTTATTGATACCCCCGGACACAAAGCATTTACCAATCTTAGGTCCAGAGGTGGATCTCTTTCTGATCTTGCTGTCTTGATAGTTGATATAAATGAAGGATTGCAACCTCAAACTTTAGAGAGTATAAATATTTTGAAAAATTATAAGACGCCTTTTGTAATGGCTCTAAACAAGATTGATAGAATTAACGGGTTTAAGATTATTCCAAAATCTTCTTTTAATCAGATAATCTCTCAACAAAACGAAAACGTCAAATTAATGCTCGATCAAAAAGTATGGGATTTTCAAGCAAAGATGTATGAACAAGGTTTCGATTGTGATATTTATAATAAAATATCGGATTACACTAAAAAGATTGCAATGGTGCCCATATCCGCTAAAACAGGCATGGGAGTTTCAGACCTTCTTCTGCTTATTGCAGGGCTTTCCCAGAAATTCTTGAAGAACAAACTTGAAATAGATGAAAATGATCCCGGAAAAGCTACAATTTTAGAGGTTAAAGAAGAAAAAGGTCTAGGCATGACCTTAGATGTTATTGTGTACGATGGGGTCATTAAGAGGAAAGACAATATCGTTTTTGGTGGAAAAGATGGGATATACTCAACAAATGTCAGGGCTTTACTAAAACCAAAACCACTTGACGAGATAAGAGATCCAAGAAAGAAGTTTGATTCAGTTGAATCCCAATATGCGGCAGCAGGTATAAAAATTTCTGCCCCAGATCTTGAAAAAGCATTGGCAGGTTCTCCTCTTTATGTCGCGACAGATATAGAGGCGACAAAGAAAGAAATCTCCAAAGAAATTAAATCAATTAAAATTGAAAATAATAGTTCTGGTGTCATAATTAAAACAGACACCCTTGGAAGTCTTGAAGCAATTGTCATGGAATTAAAAGAATTGGGGATTAATATTAGAAGAGCTGACATAGGAGATGTCACAAAGCAGGACATGATTGAAGCAAAATCTGTCAAGATCGATGACAAAGTTTCTGCAGTAGTCTTTGCCTTTAATTCTAGAATTCTGCCAGACGCAAAAGAAGTAGCTGCAAAAGAAGAGATTAAAGTATTTGAAAGTGACATAATTTACAAATTAATCGAAGATTACGAACTTTGGAAGAAAGAGGAATTAGAAAAACAAAAGAAAAAGAAGTTTGAAGGCATAACAAGGCCTGGAAAGATAGAATTGATGCACCATCATGTGTTTAGAGTTACAAAGCCAGCAATTGTGGGCGTTAGAGTATTGCGTGGAAGAATAAAAACCGATATTTCATTGATAAAAGATGATGGCAAGAATATAGGCACTGTAAAGACTTTAAAAGATAAAAATGATTTCCTAAAAGAGGCTTTACAGGGGAAAGAGATTGCATGTGCAATTGATGGCCCAACAGTTGGCAGACAGATTAAAGAAGGTGACATTCTTTATGTCAATATTCCCCTTCCAGATTATAAAAAATTAAAATTTGAGATTTATAATGAACTTACAGAGGATGAAAAGGAAGTACTTGAAGAGTTCATTGTTATAAAGAGAAAGGAGGACTCCCTTTGGGGAATATAATTTTATTACCAAAAGATTTAAATATGATTTTAAGTTATAAAAATCAGTTAACTTCTTATTATTTAACTAATTATTTTGAGGTGATTTAGTGGAAGATATTAAAAAAGGTACTACTACAGTAGCTATTGTATGTAAGGATGCTGTAGTATTAGCAACAGATAGAAGAGCATCAATGGGTTATTTAGTAGCCCATAAAAATGTAAAGAAAGTATACAAAATTGATGATTACATTGGAGCAACAGTAGCAGGTAGTGTAGGTGATATTCAGAGTTTGATAGGGTCTTTAAGAGCCGAAGTAAATCTATACAAGATGAAAAACGGCGCAAAGATGTCTACTAGGTCACTTGCCACATTGACTTCACACATACTACATGGCCAGAGGTATTACCCATTAATAGCATGGCTTGTGGTCGCAGGTTTTGATGAAAAACCAATAGCATATTCAATTGACCCCATAGGTGGAGTAAATGAAGATAAGGCCATTTCAACTGGATCAGGCTCTCTTGTTGCATACGGTGTTTTAGAATCTATGTATAGAGATGGCATGAGCTGGGAAGAAGGTGCATCTGTTGCAATTAAGGCAATTAACGCTGCAATAGAAAGGGACCTTGCTACTGGAAATGGCATTACAATGGCCGTTATCGATAAAGACGGCTACAGAGAACTTTCTGATGAAGAAATTATGGGCATAAAGAATCAGAATTAATTCTCTTTTTTATTTTAATTATTATTTATCGCATATTCTTAAGAAATTAGGTGAGTTCTTGTCTTCAGAGGAGATACTTAAAGAAATTAAAAACGTTGTAACGGAAAACATACCTCCTGGCGCAGTCATTACTAATATAGACTTTGAGGGCCCCGAGGTCGTTATATACACCAGAAATCCCGGAATGCTAGTTGATGACGGTGAAATAGTAAAAGAGCTAGCAAAGAATCTTAGAAAAAGGATCATTGTAAAACCTGATTCTGCTGTTCTAACTACGGAAGAAGAAGCAGTAGCCAAAATTAAAAATATTGTTCCAGAAGAAGCGGAGATAACTGATATAACATTTGATCCCTCAGCTTCAGAAGTAATAATTGAGGCAAAAAAACCAGGGCTTGTAATCGGAAAATCAGGGCAGACATTGAGAGATATTACAAGAGTAGTAAGATGGGCCCCTATCGTAAGAAGGACGCCCCCTTTACAATCCGATACAATAAAAGCTGTCAGATCCACACTTCAAAAAGAGGCGGATGAGAGAAAGTCTATATTAAAGAAGATAGGCCATAGAATTTATAGATCTCAGGATGTACGTTCTGAATGGATTAGAGTAACTCTTCTTGGAGGATTTAGGGAAGTGGGGAGGTCTTGCATTCTACTTCAGACCCCTGAATCTAAAGTTTTGTTGGATTGTGGGGTCAATGTAGCAACTAGTGATCCAAAACATGCATATCCTCATTTAGATTCTCCTGAATTCAAATATATCCTTAATGCGAAGGAACTTGACGCAATAATAGTAAGTCACGCTCACCTTGACCATTGTGGATTTGTTCCTTATCTTTACAAATATGGCTACGAAGGTCCAGTTTACTGCACACCACCTACAAGGGATTTAATGACTATGCTGCAGTTAGACTATATTGATATTGCAGCTAAAGAAAATAATCCCATACCTTATACAAGAAAAGATGTAAAAAGCGTCATCCATCATACCATACCTGTTGACTATAAAGAAGTTAGGGATATCTCTCCTGATATCAGATTAACATTCCATAATGCTGGCCACATCCTTGGGTCTGCCATGGTTCACTTACACGTAGGAAATGGGCTTCACAATATTGTTTACACAGGAGATTTCAACTTTGAAACTTCAAAACTTTTGGAAAAAGCTAGCTTCAAATTCCCACGTCTGGAGTCATTACTAATTGAAGCAACATACGGAGGATCCCACGACATGCAGATGCCCAGAGGGGAAGCAGAGAAAAATCTTTTAAAAATAATCTATGATACAACTTCCCAAGGGGGCAAAGTCTTAATCCCAGTACTTTCTGTCGGAAGATCCCAAGAAATCATGCTTGTTCTAGAAGAACTAATGGAAGGAGGGGCATTAGAAAAAATGCCAGTTTATCTAGATGGAATGATATGGGAGGCAACTGCTATCCATACCGCTTATCCAGAATACCTCTCAAAAGAGATAAGAGAAATGATATTCCACCAGGGTAAAAATCCATTCTTATCTGAAACATTTGAAAATGTAAGTACTAGTGACAAGAGAAAGAGCATAATTGAAGGGCCACCTTGTATTATCCTTGCAACTAGCGGCATGCTTGTAGGGGGGCCCTCAGTAGAATATTTTAAGTCATTAGCAGACGATGTTAGAAACTCAATAGTTTTTGTCAGTTACCAAGGAGAGGGTTCACTTGGAAGAAAGGTCCAGAAAGGAATGACAGAACTTCCTCTTATGGGGGCAAACGGAAAAAATGAATTGATTAATATCAGGATGAAAGTTTATACTGTTGACGGATTTTCAGGGCACTCAGATAGAAATGAGCTAATGGAATTTATTAAGAGATTAAATCCAAGACCTGAAAAAATTATAACTGGTCATGGAGATCCTGCAAAATGCACAGACTTTGCAAGTACAATTTATAGGAAATTCAGAATTGAAACAAAAGCCCCTTCAAATCTTGAAACAATAAGATTAAGTTAGGTAAAAAAATGGAATTTTATTATGCTTTGTACTACCAGGGAAAAGAGTTAATCGTGGCAGTATGTGATGAAGATACTCTTGACAAAAGTTTCTCATGTGATGAAAAGGGAATTAAAATAGATGTAAAAAAAGCTTTTTATGGCAAAAACAAGGGCCAAAAAGAGGATATACTGCCACATATGAAAGATGCCACTATTCTTAATCTTGTAGGCAAGGATATTATAAAAATAGCATTGGAAGAAGGCTTAATTAGTAAAGAATGCATCCTAGTAATAGACAAAACTTTACATGCGCAAATGGCTAAGCTATAAGGTATTATTCTATAAAAAGTAATTTAAATATTATATCTTTCTTAGTATTATGGAAAAATGCTTTGTTTGTGGCAAGGAGGATATCCTTACAGATGGGAGGTGCAAAGAGTGCTACTTAAGAGAATCATTTCAATTTTCGATACCTTCTAGAATAAAAGTTCCTTACTGTAAAAGTTGTAATTCCTACTACACAAACAGGTGGAACACCCTTGAAGATAAGGCTTTATTTATAAACGAAATTATCAAAAATAATGTTTCTTCAAATGGAGAAATTGACTTTGTTTCAGAATTCTCTAATAAAAATAAGAAAATTCAGGCAAAAATTGAGTTTTCTGAAGAAGGCAACATTACTAAAATAAATGTTATGATAAGGCCTTTTCACAAGGACCCCTCTTTCGACATGAGCGCTTCAACTGAAATACTACTTTCTGGGGAGCAGTGCCAGAGATGCTCAAGATTCTATGGAGGGTACTATGAAGCAATACTTCAGATAAGAAATGAAGAGAAAAAAATAGAGCTAGAAAAAGCAAATGACATAATGGCCATTATTGATGAACTTTCTGATAGATTGATATCAAAAGATAGAATGGCATTTATAGCAAGAGTAGAAGAGCTCAAAGAAGGTATAGATGTATATATGGGGTCTTTATCTGCAGCAAGAAAGATTGCAAATGATCTTATCAAGAGATTCAGTGGATCTATGGGAGAATCACATAAACTTATGGGTCTTGACAGGGATTCAGGAAAAAAGATTTACAGAACTACGGTCACCGTTAGATTAAAAAACCTGGCCCAAAGATATGCATATTATCGTAATCACCTTTATTTACTTGATATTGCAGGGGAGAACTTCAAACTCACATCCCTTGAAGATGGGGGCATCTTAAGTATAAAAGCAAAAGAGTTTGAAAAGGAGCTTAAAAAAGAGACAATTAGCATAATAGATAAAGATTTACTTGAAATAATAGATCTATCGGTTACAGAAGTTACTCCTGAAAGGTACCAGATGATGAAGCTTTCTGGGGATTATGAAACATTTTATATTTCAAAAGAGGAAATTCGATTAAAACGCGAATTAAAAATAGGAGATAATTTAAAGGCTGCAACAGTGGGCAATCGAATAATTATTATTGAACAAGAAAGTATTATTTAAAACAAATAGAGAATAAAAAGTTTTAACCTGGTCGTTATTCTTTTAAGCAGACTTTATACCTCATGCACGGCGATTATAATGGCAAAAGATAAAGTTGTTTTGGCTTATTCTGGCGGTCTTGATACCAGCGTTATCTTGACTTGGTTGATAGATGAGGGATACGATGTCATATGTTTCATTGCAGATGTAGGGCAAGATGAAGATCTCAACGCCGCTAAAGAAAAAGCGATTAAATGTGGAGCAACGAAAGTCTATGTTGAAGATTTAAGGTCTGAATTTGTCACGGACTTTATATTTCAGGCATTAAAAGGAAATGCTATGTACGAAAACAGGTATCTTTTAGGCACCTCACTTGCAAGACCTTTAATTGCAAAAAAACAGATTGAAATTGCTCAAAAAGAAAAAGCAAAATACGTTGCGCACGGAGCTACTGGAAAGGGTAACGATCAGGTTAGATTTGAGCTAACTTATTATGCATTAAATCCTTCTATACATGTAATAGCCCCTTGGAAGATTCCAAAGTACTTACAGCAGTTCCAGGGTAGGCCCGACTTGATAAAATATGCGGAATCAAAAGGTATACCTATTAAGGCTTCAGTTTCAAAACCTTACAGTGAAGATGGTAATTTAATGCATCTAAGCCACGAGGCCGGAATTCTTGAAGATCCAATGCTTACTCCCACAGAAGACATGTTTGAGATAACAAAATCTCCAATGGACGCCCCTAATAAGCAAGCAGTAATCGAAATTGATTTCAAAAATGGACTTCCAATTAAGGTAACAAATAAAGACAATGGAACTGTAAAAACTAAACCGTTAGAGATGTTCCTGTATCTAAATGAACTTGCAAAAGAAAACGGTGTTGGCAGGATTGACATCGTTGAGAATAGGTTTGTAGGCATTAAGAGCAGAGGAGTTTATGAAACCCCTGGCGCAACAATACTTTGGGCAGCCCATAGGGACATTGAAGGAATAGCAATGGACAGAGAGGTTATGCACTTAAAACAGACACTAGAACCAAAGTTTGCAGAGCTAATCTATAACGGATTCTGGTACTCGCCCGAGATGGACTTTTTGATGGCAGCATTCAACAAGAGTCAGGAGTACATCGATGGAAAAGTAGTCATTGGATTATACAAAGGTAACGTGTTTATACTCGGAAGGGAATCCCCAACATCACTATACAACAAAGATCTATCTAGTATGGATGTAGAGGGTGGATTCGATCAGACTGATTCCAAAGGCTTCATAAGAATTAATGCAATTAGGTTAAAAGCACACAAAGTTATTCTTAACAAGAAAACACTTGGCCTAAAATAATTTTTTTTATTTTTATAATTTCATTCCTTCTTCAATGGCCATAAGCCAGTTCATAAAAGTATTAAAAGAACCCCTTAATGCAGGAATGTCTTCAGATTCTATTTCGATTTTTAGAATATTGCCTTCAGTTTTAATTTGGGACTTAGTTTTGTAAAAAGGAGAGCTATCTTCCTCAATTCTAAGGAGCCTTTCTATGTCCTTTGCTTTTTCATGAATATACACAATTTCAATATGGGCATCCTTCATAAATCGATATAGTCTAAAATCCTTAAAAGGTTTTTTTCACAAATAGTTGCATCTGCTTTCTTTTTAACTTCTTCATCTTTTGGATCAAAAGCTATTGAAAAACCCGATAATTCAAACATAGGAATGTCATATTTAGAGTCCCCTACAGAAATAATTTCTTGTTTTTTTAAATGATATTTTTCTATAATCTGATCCATCACTTTATCTTTTCTCAATAAATCTACTCGCCAGACATCTCCACCGGTAAGGTAGCCTTTTTCATCATACTGAAACCCATTCGCCCAAATATCATTTATTCCTAAAACACTGCCTGCATTTTGGGCCAAAAGATCAATCCCTGCCGAAACAATAAAAAGTTTGAATTCATTTTTCTTTAGGATTTTTATACATTCTTTTGATCCATCAATAAAAACATAATTCTTAAGTGCGTCTTCAACTTGATTTTTATGGGGGTATCTCCCATCCCTTCTCCACAAAGAAACATCTTCCCTTATCCATTGGCCATAGTCTATTTCTTTGGAAAAATATCTATTCATATTTTCCTGTCTTTTTTCTTCATCTGCACCGAAATATTCATGTAGTCTTTCCCATGAAGAGTGAGATTCTATTATTACCCCATCTAGATCAAAGACAATGGCGCTATGCATAACTAAAAAAAAGGAAAGCTCTATTTAAAACTTTAGAAAATCTTTTATTAGGCCAAAATATTTGTCATTTGTGAAGCTCATAGTATATAACTTAGGCCAAGACGATCCTAAGAAATGCACCGCTCACAGACTGCAAAAGTTTGGCGAAGTAAAATTCGTAAAAAATGTAATGGGCCTACCCTACAATTGTATTTTGCTAAATCCATTTTCTAAGGAAGTTTTGTCACCAGCAGATATAAAATATTCAAAGAAAGGCATTGCAGCCCTAGATTGTTCTTGGGCTGAAGCAGAAAAGAGCTTTGATATAATAAAATCACGAGTAAAAGGAAGAATTCTGCCTTTTTTAGTACCATCAAATCCAGTAAACTACGGGAAACCAGGTAAGTTATCTACTGCAGAAGCTTTTGCTGGTGCATTGTATATACTGGGGGAGAAAGAGCACGCAAAAAGACTTCTATCTACTTTTAACTGGGGTGGAGAATTTTTCAAGATAAACATGGAATTACTAGAAGGATACTCGAAATCTAAGGATGGAGACGAAGTCTTAGATTTCCAAGAGAAATATTTAAAAGGGATTAAGAACAGAAAGGGTTCTACAGAGGAGATTTAATGAAGAACGAGTTAGCAGAAAAGAGACTTTTTCATGTAAAGATTTGCATGAAATGTAACGCGAGAAATCCCTGGAAAGCTGAAAGCTGCAGAAAATGTGGTTATTCAGGATTGAGAGGAAAAGCTAAAGAATCAAGAGTATAAAATAGGTAGTAAATCTTTTATTCCATCAACTTTTTTATCTCCTATTTTTATCCCTATGAAATTACATCCAGCACCTTTAGCTGCAGCCATATCTGATTCTGTGTCCCCTACAAAGAGCATTTTTGTAACTGGCATGTTTAAGATTTCTGAAGCTTTTAGAATCATATCGGGATAAGGTTTTGGTCTCTGTACGTCATCAAAACACATCACTACTTCAAAGTATTTATATAGGTCAAAATAGTTAAAAGTTTTGTCAAGATTTATTCTAGGAGTATTTGTTGCTACGCCCAGTCTGAATCCTTTCAAAGATTCTAGAGTTTCATGAACTTTTTCATGCAGTTTCATTAAATGAACATTATTTCTTTGATTTCTCAAAGCAGCTTCAACTGCATCTGCCCCTAGATTATATCTCCTTAAATCTTCTTCTACTGAAGGGCCCCAGAATATCTTTCTATATGTTTCTCTATCAACTTGTTCCTTTCCAAATTCAACTAATGTTTGATTAAAAGATGTAAACCAACTTTCAAAAGAATCAAGTAAGACACCATCAACATCAAAAATAATAGCTTCAACTTCCATGAAAGTAAAGAAAAAGTTCTTTATTTAAGTTTTCTTATAGTAAAATATATAAGAATTAAACTACATAGTTAGTATTTGGAGTAAAATAAAAAAACAGAAGGAGGTAAAATGAAATTTGTTATATCTAGGATAAGTAAAAACAGTTCAAATCCAGAAGACCCCCCCTGTGAAGGTGCAGAATTTAATCAAAATAATAACTATTGGATCAAAGAATTTCTAGACTTGAAGGATCTTATGAGATTTTTCAGTAAGTATGGGGATTTAGTGATAAAAGAAAATGAAGAAACCCAGATGGCAGAGATATTAATATATGATGACTGGGGAGATATAGTTACAAAATTAAAAAGATAAATTATTTCTTTTCAAGTATTTTAATAAGGTGCCATCCAAATTGAGTTTTAATAGGGCCAACTACAGAACCGACATTCCCTTCGAAAGCAGCCTTTTCAAATTCTTTTACCATTTTCTGTCTTGAAAAAAATCCTAGATCGCCACCCTTTTTTCCCGAAGGGCATTCTGAGTATTTTTTTGCTAGTTCAGAGAATTTGTCTCCTCTGTTTATTTTTTCTAGTATTTCTTTAGCCAATACTTCGGATTTAACTAATATATGTGCCGCATGTACTTCTTTTACCATGGATTTGAGTTTTATGAAATATATAAAAGATTTACTGATAAGTTTAAGCTAGATTATTAATAATCAATTATTAATTATATATTATTTATTTTAAATTATTATTAATTTATTTAAATTAAACCAAAAAATTTATATATTAGTTATAATATCCATAAGTGTTCATTTATGAACCTTTAGCACTGGAGGAAAAAATGTTATCAAATGAGCTGATAATGTGTAATACTAGATTAAATGAGGCCTATTCTCAGTTAGAGACCCATTGTCATGACATGGCAAGACTTGTAGATTGCATTGGCAACTCTCTTTTTATTATAAATATCCTTGCTGAGATGAACATTAAAGACGAAGAAACTTTGGAGAAAGTAATGGGAGAAGTAGGGATCATAAGAAAGACTTTAGGCGAAATTGAAGACAAATGGGGCAGTTCAGAAATATTCAAGGAGAAAATGCTTGAATATCTCTTAGAATAAGATTTCATTTAAATATCTAATATTGGTATATATAAAATATATAAGAAGAATTATCTTTCTGCAAGGTAAACTCCAATTATTACAAGGGCCCCCCCGATTATTGTGAAGATAGTTATTACTTCTCCAAGAAGAAACCAAGCCATTATTGCCGTCACGACAGGAACAAAGTATAAGAACATTGCGACATTTGAAGCTTTTTCACATTTCATTGATCTATTCCAGCATATATATGCAAATACAGAGCATAAAAGAGAGAGATATAATACTGAAGATATGCCCAAATAAGTAATGTTTCCAACAAAATTAAATTTTGATTCAAGAAAGGCAATTGGAAATAAGAAAATTGTACCAAAAAGAAATGTGAAAGAAGTCATTGAAAGTGGGGTTCTATGCTCCATTGTTTTTTTTCCTGCTATTGAATATGCGGCCCAGAAGATGCCAGTCAACACTATCAAAATATCTCCAATATTAATCCTTTGAAATCCCGAGAGTGATCCATTGATTACAATTATAACTGCACCTATAAAGGAAACAAATATGCCAAACGCTGTTTTTTTGGAAAGTGGCTCCCCTAGAAAAAGTAATGCAAAAATTGCTATGAACGGAACGTTGAAATTTATTAGAATTGATGAGTTTATAGCAGATGTAAATTTTAGAGCATATACTTGGATGCCCTGTACTAATGTTACGCCCAGAAGACCAAGAATTGAAAATGCCACTATTTCATTTTTATTAATCTTTAAACTTTTGATTCCTTCCAAGTAATACGTTATGACAAGAATCACTGGGCATGCTATTAGAAACCTTAAGAATGCGAGTGAGTATGCAGGAATTTCTGTTAATCCCCACTTTATAGCAATCCACGAGCCAGACCAAATAAGGACTAACGCTAGCAGTTCTATAAACGTCTTAGGTTTCATTTAGTTGCCTTTCCTTTATTTTGTAAGCTCTGAGAGATGTTTTATTCTCTTAAGCATATTGGGGTGTGTGCTCATTAATTCCATTATGCTGGCGGATGTACCAACTCTAACTCCGCCATGTCTAACTGCCGCAAGCTCATTTCTATCAATAGTTCCGCTCATGTCTCTGTCAACCTCAGTTAGCTCGTTGAAGTCCCCTCTTGCCTTAGTTGGATCATTTACGAAGAATGCCTTAATTCCCTCTAATCTTTGTATTTCTCTATTTGGCGTCTTTGCAGTTCCATATGTAAGCTTGTATAGCGCAGATGCCAATTGATGGGGTTCGTTTCCTATTTCAGCACTTCCTTTATCTGCGTAATATTCTCTTATTCTTGATCCATACATCACTAGTAAATTTGTGATGAAGTAAACAATTAAAGCTGCAATTCCCACTATGGCCGTTCCACCTGCATTTCTATCGTTACTTCTACTAATTCCTCCTCCGTAAAGTGAAGACATATACATATAATATGCTATCATCGGAACTGCACTTAGAAGAGTGATTATGGCCATATCGCTATGTTTTACATGAGATATTTCATGCCCTATGACTGCTTTAAGTTCATCCTCTGAAAGTAAGTTCATGATTCCGTCTGTCACACATACTCTTGCATCCCCTTTCGATCTTCCAAAGGCAAATGCATTTGGCATTGGAGTGGGGCAAGTTCCAACTTTAGGTGTTTTCTTTAAACCTGCAAGTCTAGCTTGCTCTTCAACCATCCTGTAAAGTCTTGGATTTTCTCCTTCAGTAATATATCTGACTTTCATAGATGATTCAACCATCTTTGGTCCTATCATGTATTGGACAAACATCATTCCTAATGCTAGGATGACACTATAGTTAACAAAACTCTGGCCAGAATATCCAACTGCGGCCCCTACAAAAAGTAAAAATCCATATATTATAACGAACATTAATCCAATTAACATATACATTCTTGCTTGTAACCACATATTCTCACCCACAATGAAATAAATCTAAGATTATTTAAACATTTCTTATAATTATTTAAGAAATTAAAATTTATATCTCTCGAAGAAGTGCGACTGGCGGGATTCGAACCCGCGCTTGAAGCTTGGGAAGCTCCAGTCCTAACCACTAGACTACAGTCGCTATTATTAATCTGCCTAGTTACAAATTTATAAATTTATCTTTTCATAAATTCTTCCTATAATAAATCCAATAGCAGAACAAGTTTCAAGAGAAATACCCTCTCCAGTTATATCAAGATGGCAAGCTGTCATTTTCCTTATTTCCATGGGCAGGCCCCTTCTACCAAGCCCAATGAAGAATATAGAATCGTCACCTTTCTTAATATTTTCTGTAATCGTGTTCAAGTCACATTGCTTTTCAGGTTTTGAAGTTGTAGAGATAAAAATTCCTTTGAGTTTTTTTGGGTCATCAACTGCTATGAGTTTACCATGTTTGATAAGTTCTTCGATGTATCTTCCACCTTCTCCTATTGTAGTGTTTTCTTTTACCTCTTTTAATAGAAATTCTTTGTAATCCACTTTGAAGGGAAAATCGAAAAGGCAAAGATCAAATCCCGTATAGTAGCAGAGGGGTGCAGCCCTTGCAATATTCCTTGAGTGTATATCGTGCCATTTCAGTTTATCATAAGTGTTTACAAGGCAGATTGTGACTTTGCCCTTATGGTTTCTTTGTTGATTCACCTCTAACAACTCCTGTTGCAATTATGTGGGCAACTCTTAATGGTTCAGGGATATTGGAATGCATTGATGAGATCCTGATTAACTCCCTAGCATCTTCTTCTTCAATTCCTTTAAATTGAAAAAAAATATCAGATTTTTCCTGCACAGTTCCTTTATATATTTCTCCCGCTTTTCTTATAATCTCAACTCTTTTTTCTAGATAGTCTAGATTTGTAAGTGCCTTTTCTATTGAATCAATATCGGGCATTTTTCTCATAACAACTACAACTGGCAATCCCGTATCTTGATTTAGTTTTTCTATATCTATTAGATTGAAGCCTGCTATTGTAACACCTTTTAGCATAATTGCCCTTAAATCTTTATAACGGGTTTTTAGAATCATATTGATTATTTTTTCTGTAGCATCAAGTCCGTCCCTTTGAACATGAGTGCTTAAAACACCGTCTATCCAATATCCGCCCCTAAGTAAAGCACCAACAACAAGAACGTCTCGATCCTCTCTTGTAAAATTTGAATCATCAATTCCAAGGATCCTTATCTCCTTCTTTATCCGCATCATTTTAGAATAGATATATCTCTTAATATGTTTAAGCCTTAGAAATAGTGATCAATAAAATAGGAAAAAGCCTCTGCAATCGCTTTTCTTTCCTCTTCTGGATCATTTAGATTTTTCCCACTAAGCTTCTCAGAAAGAACCTCTACAGCATCATCAATATTGAATATATTTTCAATGTAGCCTTTTCCAATCATTGCCTCAACGAAATCGCCCCTCATTTTCTTATCACTTCTTCTTGGCGATTTTATCTTTGATTTTGCCAAAGCATCTGAAAGCGCAATGTTAGAAACTTTTTTTCCAGTATATCTTCCCTGAACCTTTGATTTGGCAACAGAGTACAGAAAGTTCACAACAGCATCACCAAAGGCCGATAGATTTGAATCTTCAGAGATCTCTTCCATGGAAAAAGTTCATTTATCTCGTTTATAAATCTTCACAGGAGAATAATAAAACTTATAATAAGTGAATTCTAAAATATAATAGGAAAGTGATTTTTCATGTTTGATGATTCTACAATGAGTAATTTGAAGGAAAAGATCGATTGCTGGAAAAATGAGAAATATAATAAAACGATATCAAAGTTCCCGGAGAGAAAAAAGGAATTTTACACTTCATCCAACATACCCGTGGGCGTACAATACTCCCCTATTGATATTGAAGGTATAGATTACTGTAATGACATTGGAAATGCTGGTGAATACCCATTTACGAGAGGTGTACAGCCAAACATGTTTAGAGGAAAACTCTGGACAATGAGACAATACGCAGGCTTTGGCTCTGCAGAAGAAACAAACAAGAGATATAAATTTCTTTTATCGGAAGGCCAGACTGGCCTATCAGTAGCCTTTGATTTACCTACTCAGATTGGATATGATTCAGATAGCCAAATGAGCTTTGGCGAAGTTGGAAAGGTCGGCGTTGCCATTGATTCACTAGAAGACATGGAAACGCTTTTTGATGGGATCCCACTTGATAAAGTTTCTACTTCAATGACTATTAACTCAACAGCAGCCATCTTACTTGCAATGTATATTGCTGTAGGTGAAAAACAAGGAGTTGCACCGGAAAAATTAAGAGGAACTATCCAAAATGATATCCTAAAAGAATATGTGGCAAGAGGAACGTACATCTTCCCACCAATGGAATCAATGAGAATAATAACTGACATCTTTGAATTCTGCACAAAAAATCTCCCGGAATGGAATACAATTAGTATCAGTGGATACCATATTAGAGAGGCGGGTGCAACAGCAGTACAAGAAGTTGCCTTTACACTAGCAGATGGGATAGCCTATGTCGAGGCTGCTATTAAGGCAGGATTGCAGGTAGATGAATTTGGGAAAAGACTATCTTTCTTTTTTAATTCACACAATAATTTTATTGAAGAGATTGCAAAATTTAGGGCCGCAAGAAGAATATGGGCAAGATTAATGAAAGAGAGATTTGGCTCCAAAGATCCGAAAGCCTTGATGTTGAGATTCCATACCCAGACAGGCGGCAGTACACTTACAGCACAACAACCTGAAAATAATATTATTAGGGTAACTATGCAAGCATTAGCCGCCGTCCTTGGTGGAACTCAGTCACTTCACACAAATTCAATGGACGAAGCCCTCGCACTCCCTTCAGAAAAAGCAGTCACAGTAGCCCTTAGGACTCAACAGGTTATTGCATATGAAAGTGGTGTCGCTGATACAGTCGATCCATTTGCAGGTTCATACTATGTCGAATACCTAACAAATAAGATTGAAGAAGAAGTAATCAAGTACTTTGATAAGATCGACTCTCTAGGTGGCATGGTAAAGTCAATTGAAGGAGGATATATCCAAAAGGAAATCCAAGACAGCGCCTACAAATACCAGAAAGCAATTGAAAAAAGAGATTCAATAGTAGTAGGTCTTAATAAATTCACAATGGAAGAAAAACTCCCAGAAGAGCTTCTAAAAGTTAACCCAGAAGTAGAGAGACTTCAAATTGAAAAGCTGAAGAAATTAAAGTCCAAGAGAGATAATGCCAAAGTAAAAGATCTGCTGGAAAAAATTGAGGACGCTGCAAGAACTGACAAGAATGTCATGCCACCAATATTAGAGGCTGTAAAGTCTTATGCGACACTTGGTGAAATCAGCGACAGTTTGAGAAAAGTCTTTGGTGAATACAAATCTTCTGTAATATTATAATATCTTTTTTTTATACCCCATATATGAAAACATAAAAGATTCCCAAGGATAACTCTTTTTTACTTTTTTATCATGATAGCGATTTAAGACAAAAGCCATTAATATAGGAACTACTGGAATTACAGATACTCCAGATCCTATAAAGAGTCCAGTATTCTTTTTTATCTGATTTCCTTGAAGTACGTTCCTCATAGACCTTTTCATTATATAGTATCCCGTGCTCCAGCTCCATAACATAGTTTGTTTCATTGAAGCAACATGCCCTTGAGGGATTGTCTTTTTCTTTTTTACAGCTTTATAGAAATCTTCAATAGTGTTGCCTTCAAAGAGCGTGTAGGCATTACCAACCATCCTTTCTGTATGTGCATCGCTTCCTGCAATTGGCGCATTTTTTATCTTCTTATTCTCTTCTGAAGCTTTTCTATTAAGAATGCCATCTCTATGAAAAGCATTGAAGACTTCAATACCGTCAATATTTAATTTGTGTATCAAGTCCTTAAAACAGGGGCATATGACACTGTATGGGTGAGGCGCAATAGCAAGGCCTCCTTGATCTTTTATCAACTCTATTGATTCTTCTCCAGACAAACCAGGCGGAATAGTTTCATTTAAAAAAAGTCCAAGAAGTTCGCCATCGGATGTTGATATCTCTTCTCCTACGATTATTCTAGAAGGCGCAAGTTTTTCTGTTTCAATACCTCCCCTTATTGTGTCATGGTCAGTAATAGCTAGAAAGTCTATGCCTCTTTTATCTGCATATTTTAGTATCTTTTCTGGCCTAGAGATACAGTCAGGGATGACCGGTATTTTTTTAGAATTTCCAGAATATTTTGTATGGATATGTGTATCAACTTTACGCATATCCGATAAGGAATCAGAATAATTCATTAGTGAAAAGGTAAAAAAATTACTTATAAATCTAATGCCTATAATAAAAAGATTCCCGAAAGTTTTAAATACTGATTTTAGTTAAATTTTTATGATGGGAAAGATTAGGTCTTCCGAATCGGTATCAAGAAAATTATATTATTATTTTAGCTTTAGGTATTGATACCTTTCACTGGCCGAATCCTTAGTTTCTCTTTCCAATCGCCTTTTAAGGAGGTTATTTTTATGGAGAGTTCTTTAGAGACTCTTAGAGAAGAAATTAATGGAATCGATGAGAATATTATAGGTCTGCTTTCCAAAAGAATGGAAGTAGCAAAGAAGATAGCGGCCCTAAAAAAAGAAAAGGGCATTCCTGTAGAGGATAGAAATAGAGAGAGAACGCTTTTCTTGAAACTTGAAAATGAGGCTAGAAGAAATAATCTTGATGAAAAGTTTGTTTCAGATATTTTCGGAGCCATCATTTCCCACTCAAAAAATATACAGAATAATATTTTGGAGGAACATAAATGATTGTGATAATGAAAGCAAAGGCCGAGGAGGAGGATATTAATAGAGTTATAGATACAATAGAATCTCTTGGCCTTAGAACCCAATTGAATCTGGGTGCCGAAAGGGTAGTAGTTGCTGTAATAGGCGACATTAGTAAAATTGGAGAAGATAATTTCTTCAGAATTAGGGCAATGAAAGGTGTAGAAAACACAGTATTTGTTTCAAAGCCTTACAAACTAGTTTCTAAAGACTTCAAAAATGAACAAACTATAATTGACGTAGATGGAGTAAAAATAGGCGGAAAGAAAGTTGTTGTTTTTGCAGGCCCTTGTTCAGTTGAAAACAGAGAACAAATCATGGAAGTTGCAGAGAAGATAAAGAAAGCTGGAGCAAGCATGATAAGAGGAGGCGCATTCAAACCCCGTACCTCGCCTAAAGATTTCCAAGGGCTTGGGGAAGAAGGCCTAAAGTTACTTTACGAGGCAAAGGAAGAAACAGGATTACCAATCGTAACAGAAATTATGGATGCAAGAGATGTAGGACTTTTATCTGAATATGCAGACGTGCTTCAAGTTGGAACTAGAAACATGCAAAATTACACTTTACTAAAAGAGCTAGGAAAATGCGACAAGCCCGTACTTCTTAAGAGGGGAATGTGGGCCACAATGGCAGAATTTCTTGGGGCTGCAGAATATATAATGAACGGAGGCAATGAAAACGTCATATTATGCGAAAGAGGAATCAGGACTTTCTCAGATTACTCAAGGAATACGCTAGATCTTAGTATTATCCCTGCAATAAAGGATGAGAGCCACTTACCCATTGTATCAGACCCAAGTCATGGTACTGGCAGGAGGAGTTTAGTTCTACCTATGAGTAAAGCGTCAATAGCCTGTGGAGCAGACGGATTATTAATTGAAACACATCCGGATCCTGATAGGGCGATAAGCGATGCAGATCAAACTATTTCTTTAAGTGCATTTTCCAAACTTATGGAAGATGTAAGACAGATAGCAAAAGTAGTTGGGAGGGAATTATAAATGATAATAATAATGAAGATGGGAGCAGATGAAAGCCAAGTACAAGAAACAATCAAGAAGGTTAAAGACCTTGGCTTTAATACTCACCTGTCTAAAGGAGAAAATAGGACCATAATAGGAGTAATCGGAGATGTTTCTTCGATAGATGAAAGTGATGTTGAAAGATTAAGGGCAACACCTTACATAGAGCAAGTAGTACGTGTAACAAAACCTTACAAACTAGTTTCAAGGGACTTTAATCAGGAAAATACAGTTATAGATGTAGATGGAATTGAAATAGGCGGTAAAAAGATTATTGTAATGGCAGGTCCATGCACAGTTGAAAGTAAAGAGCAGATTGTTAACATTGCAAAAGAGGTAAAAAGTTCGGGTGCCACAATTTTAAGAGGAGGCGCATTCAAGCCTCGTACAGCGCCTAAAGATTTCCAAGGCCTTGGGGAAGAAGGTCTTAAATTTTTATTAGCTGCAAAAGAGGAAACTGGACTACCTATATGCACCGAAGTTATGGACACAAGAGATGTAACTCTAGTGTCTGAATACGCTGACATACTACAAGTTGGAACTAGAAATATGCAGAACTACGCATTATTAAAAGAGCTAGGAAAATGTGATAAACCAGTTCTCCTTAAGAGAGGAATGTGGGCAACATTGAAGGAATTCTTATCGGCTGCAGAGTATATACTTGCTGGAGGAAACAATAACGTCATGCTTTGTGAAAGAGGAATAAGAACATTTTCAGATTTCACTAGAAATACCTTGGACTTAAGCATTGTGCCGGTATTAAAAAGTGAAAGTCACCTGCCTGTAATTGTAGATCCAAGTCACGGTACAGGAAGAAGAGATATTGTAAAGCCAATGGCACTTGCAGCCATTGCTTGTGGTGCTGATGGGGTAACTATTGAAGCGCACACCGACCCTCAGAAAGCAATAAGTGATGCTGACCAGACAATAAGCACTGCAGACCTTCATGGATTGATGGGAGAAATAAAATATATATGTAGAATGTTTGGACGGGAAATATAGAATGACTATTCCTGAAACAGAAATAATCAAGGTAGCAACTGGAAAAAGTCAATACGATATATCTATTGGTAGTAATATAGTTCAAAAGGCATTCGAAGAAATATTGGATGACTATAAGGATTCAAAAATTGCCATAATAACTGACTCAAATGTAGAAAGTATTTATGGCGATTTTCTTCAAAAACTTGGAAAAATTGATAGAGTTTTTGCATTGAGTTTCAAAGCAGGCGAAGAATCAAAAAATAGAAAAACAAAAGAAATATTAGAAGACAAACTTTTCGAACGTGGATTTGGAAGGGATACCTTGATTATTGCTTTAGGCGGTGGGGTAACTGGTGATCTTGCAGGTTTTATAGCTGCAACTTATATGAGGGGCGTACCCTTCATACAGATTCCCACAACACTTCTTTCCCAAGTTGACAGCAGTATAGGTGGCAAAGTTGGTATAGATCACCCTACAGGTAAGAATCTCTTGGGAGCATTTTACCCTCCAAGTAAAGTTTACATAGATACAGATTTTTTGAAGACACTACCAAATGAAGAAATAATCAATGGATTTGCTGAAATAATAAAGGCTGCAATAATACAAGACCTCCAACTTTTCAACTATTTAGAATCTAATATTGAAAGAGTGCTCAATCTAGAAAAAGGATATATAGAAAAGGCAATTGTTTCATCACTTAAAGTTAAGGCCCGAGTCGTAGAAATAGATGAGAGAGAAGCTGGCCTCAGAAAGATATTAAATTTTGGCCACACAATTGGACATGCAATAGAAATCCTTTCAAATTTTGAGATTCCCCACGGAAGAGCAGTTGGCTTAGGGATGGCAGTAGAAACGTTAATCTCAGAAAAAATTGGCATTTTAAAATTCGATGAAAAAGATAGAATTTTAGCACTTCTAAAAAAATCAAAATTACTTGATAAATCTTTCAAATTATCTGCAGACGAAATAATAAGAAAAACTACTTCGGATAAAAAATCTAGGAAAGGAGTAGCCGAATATTCCTTGGTAAAAGGTATAGGAGAAGCTGTATACGAGATAAAAGTTGAAGATAAGATAGTAAAAAACTCATTAGTGGAGAATGGATTCCTGTGATTACTGCTTCTATAATTCCTTCATCCCAAAAAGAGGCAATAAATCTTTTAGAAAAAGCACTATCCAAGGGGGAATTAGCAGAACTAAGGGTAGATTTGGTACCTGATTTGAATATTCCAGAAATTGGCAATAAATTCGACAAGAAAAGGATAATAGTAACCAATAGAAAAAAAGATGAAGGAGGATTATTTGAAGGAAGCGAGTCTGAGAGAATTATTCCATTGATTGAAGCAATAAAAAATGAGTTTGGATTTATAGATATAGAATATTCTTCTATAGATCCCTTAAACCTACTCCTTAGAAAAAAAAGAGAGTTAAATTCAGAAACAAAAATAATTGTGTCTTATCATAATTTTGGGAATACTCCTCCAAATATTAATGAAATATTGTCAGAAATAAAGGATAACTTTCCTGGCATAGTTAAGGTAGTAACTTATGCCAAAGATATTTCTGACAATTTGATAATTAAAGATCTTTTATCTTCTAAAATAAATACTGACAAAAAAATCATTTCTTTTTTAATGGGCGAGCGAGGAGAGATAAGCAGAATCCTTTGCAGATCGTGGGGGAGCTTCACTTCTTATGCGCCACTAAAAGGAGTTGGCCATACCGCTCCTGGGCAGATACCAATAGAGATACTAAAAGAGGTATACAGAGTTGATGCCATTAATGAAAATTTTGATATTTATGGACTTATTGGAAATCCCGTTAAGGAAAGTATAGGATACTATGTTCACAATAAATTATTTTCTCATTACAATATACAAGCAGTTTACCTGAACTTTTTAGTCGATGACATAAAGAAGTTCATGGATAATTATAAAGATATGTTTACTGGTCTATGCGTCACAATGCCTTTCAAGGAAAAAATTATCCCCTACTTGGACAATATAGACGAAATGGCCCTAAAAATTGGTGCAATAAATACAATAAAGAAAACTAGAGGGGGGGTTTTTGGCACAAACACCGATTGGATAGGGGCGGTATACTCTATCGAAAAATTGGATCAAATAAAGAATAAAAGGGTATTAATCCTTGGAGCAGGAGGTGCTGGAAAAGCCATAGCTTTTGGAATAGCAGATAGAAAAGGCCTAATAATTATTTCAAATAGGGATAATAAAAAGGCGCTAGAACTTTCAGAAAAAGTTGGGGCGGAAACAGTTTTGTGGGAAGATAGAACCAAAGTTGATTTTGATATCCTAATTAATGCCACAAAAATTGGAATGTTTCCAGAAGAGAACAACTGCCCAATGGGAGATTCATTTTTTGATAAAGACCTCTCTGGTGTAACAGTTTTTGATGCAGTTTATAGTCCCATAAATACAAAGTTATTAAAAATGTCCAATAAACAAGGGGCAAAAATTGCAAATGGATTGGATATGTACATTGGACAGGCAATGGCCCAATTTGAGCTATGGACTGGAATAAAACCTTCTTATGAAGAAATGGAAAAATTATCGAGAGAGGCTTTAAAGTTGAGGGGCGAACAAAATGGAAATTAAAGAGATAAAAAAATTAAATTTTGAAGTCGATGGTAGATTAAAAGCACCGCCTTCTAAAAGTTATACCCATAGATCTCTTTTCATTGCCGCTCTTTCAGAGGGAGAATCAAAGATTGTAGATCCTCTATTTTCAGACGATATTAATTATACGATTGATGCACTAAAAAAACTCGGAATAATAATAAGTGAAGAGTCGAATAAAGATGGAATTATTTTAAATGTAGAGGGACGTGGTGGGGCAATGAAAGAACCAGCATCTCCACTTTACATTGGTAATTCTGGGACAACACTTAGATTCCTCATGGCCGTAGCTTCTCTTGTAAATGGAACTGTTACCATTGATGGTGACGAAGAAGTAAGAAAACGGCCCGTCAAAGGTCTTGAAGATTCTCTAAAAAGACTAGGGGTGACAATTGACTCAAACAAAGGATGTCCCCCAGTTAGAATATCGTCAAATGGGATTATAGGTGGGGAGACATTACTTGAGCCAAGCCAAAGCAGTCAGTATCTTAGTGCTTTACTTTTGGCTTCACCTTATTCAAAACCCTATATGAAAATTAAGATTACTGGGCAAATACCATCAAGCCCCTATGTGGAGATGACAATAGACGTTATGAATAAATTTGGAGTCCCAGTTCAAAGAAAAGATTACTCTGAATTTTTAATTAATCCTTCAAGGTATGTGGGCCAAAAATATATAGTTGAAGGGGATTTCTCAAATTGCTCATATTTTATGGCGATTGCGGCCATAAGTAGGGGGAGACTAATTATAGAGAATCTTAATAAAGATTCCAAACAGGCCGATAAGGCATTTGTAAATATTTTAGAAAATATGGGGTGCAAGATAGAGTGGAACGATAACTCATTAATAGTAAGGGGCGGAGAACTTAAAGGTATTGAAATTGACATGAAAAAGTCTCCCGATATAGTTCCAACTTTGGCAGTTGTTTCAGCCTTTGCAAAAGGCCCAACTAAAATAAAAAACATTGAAACACTAAGATATAAAGAAACTGATAGGCTAAGTGCAGTTGCAAATGAGCTCACAAAGATTGGATGTAAGGTAGACGAAGGAGATGGCTACATAATTATAATTCCAGGAAAACTATCTGGTGCCGAAATTGAAACTTATAAAGACCACCGTATGGCAATGTCTTTTGCTGTAGCTGGGCTTTTTATCGAGGGGATAAAGATTCGTGATCCGGATTGTGTTTCAAAATCATACCCTAAATTTTGGGAAGATTTTTCAAAAATATGTGAGGGAATCAATTGAATATAGTTCTCTTTGGGTTAAGGTGTGTTGGGAAAACTATAGTTGGCCTTCATTTGTCAGAGATAACTGATAGGATTTTTTTTGACACTGACCGATTAATAGAAAAAAGAGAATCAAAAACTATTCCAGAAATAATAAATGAAAATGGCTGGGAATATTTTAGATTAAAAGAGAAGGAAGTCATTATAGACGTTTCAAAAGAGGGCAATGCCGTTATTTCTTTAGGCGGCGGTGCGTTGATGAATAGAGAAAATGTTGAATCATTGAAAGGCTCTATCTTTATTTTGCTAAAAGCAGATATATCTACAATGAAAGATAGAATGGAAAAAGACGCGCCTAGGCCTTCCCTTACTAATCATGATTCAAAATCTGAAATTGAATTAATCATGGCTGAAAGAATGCCAGTTTATAAAAAAATAGCAGATATAATTATAGATACAGACGACATAAGTGTCTACGAGGTCTGCGATAAAATCTTATTTGAGATTGAAAAAAGGGGCGTGGTCTAATGGGCGGAAATACTTATGGTAAATTATTTAGAATAACCACTTGGGGGGAGTCACACGGTAAAGCATTAGGCGTAGTTATTGACGGATGCCCACCCGGGATTAGTATTACTGAAGAAGAAATAAATAAGGAATTATCTCTTAGAAAACCTAAAAGTGATGGACTTTCAACATCACGAAAAGAAGGGGACAATTGTGAGATAGTGTCGGGTGTTTTTCAAGGGAAGACCCTTGGGACTCCTATTTCTATTATAATAAAAAATAAAGATGTTGACTCTTCCTCTTATGAAAATTTAAAAGGAGTATTTAGGCCTGGTCATGCAGATTACACTTACTTTAAGAAATATGGGCTCTATGATTATAGGGGCGGGGGAAGATCTTCTGGGAGAGAGACAGTTGCTAGGGTTGCAGCAGGTGCAGTTGCAAGAAAAGTATTGGAATCTGAGATTGATAATTTTGAACTATTTTCTTATACAAAAGCAATTGGAAAAATAAAAATACCCCGAATTGATGCTAGCTCATTGAAAAGAGAAGAGATAATAAATGATAGGCTATGGTGCCCCGATAAAAAAATATCTGAACAAATGGCTCAAGAGATTCTAGATGCAAAATCCCGCGGAGAATCTGTCGGAGGAATTGTTGAGATAGTTGCCAAAAACATCCCTGCTGGATTGGGTGAACCAGTTTTTGACAAGCTTGAAGCTGGCATTGGAAAAGGTCTCTTGTCCATAGGTGCAGTCAAAGGGGTTGAATTTGGCCAGGGATTCGGTCTTTCAAGCTTATTGGGGTCAGAAAGCAATGATCAGATGGATTCAAAAGGATTTATGACAAACAGAGCGGGGGGAATCCTAGGGGGCATCTCTAATGGTGAAGATATTGTTGTAAGAGTTGCAGTAAAACCAATACCTTCCATTTCTAAAAAACAAAAAACAGTTGATGTTGAAGGAAATGAAAAATCAATTGAAATTGGGGGAAGGCATGATCCTTGTGCAATTCCTAGAATTAATCCCGTGTGTGAAGCAATGGTAGCAGTTACACTTCTAGATCATTTGCTCTTGCAGAAATCGATAGGAGGGTTCTTGTGACTGTAGTCGGTATTATTGGTGGTACTGGAAAACTTGGTGGCCTATTTAAAAAAATATTTGAAGAGGAAGGATTTCAAGTAATCGTTTCATCAAGATCTACATCTCTTTCTAAAGAAGAGCTTATCAGAAAAAGTGATATTGTAATTGTATCTGTTCCAATTAAATCTACAATAGGGGTCATAAGAGAAATAGTCCCTTTCATGGGCGAAGGAAAACTTTTCATGGATCTAACCTCTCTTAAAGTAGGCCCAATAGATGAAATGCTAAAATCAAAAGCAGATGTTTTGGGAACCCATCCTCTATTTGCACCTTCAATTGGAGATATCAAAGGTCAGACGATAATACTATGTCCTGAAAGAATAACAAATGGAGATTTGTACCAAATGATTTACTCGATGCTTACCAAAAGGGGAGCAAAAATAGTTGAAATGACTCCAGAAACTCACGATAAAATGATGGGAGTAATTCAAGGTCTTACTCATTTTTCTGCGATAGTTCTTTGTCATTCCTTAAAAGATTTGGATTTTGATATAAAAAAAAGTTTTGACTGTACTAGCCCAGTATATAGGCTTACATTGGACATGGCTGGCAGAATCCTAAATCAAGAGCCTGAACTTTATGCAGACATCTCCCTTTTAAATCCAAAAACACATGAAATAGTATCACAGTATCTCCAAACAGCCGAGGCGTTATTCAAGAAAATTGAAGATAGAGATAGAGAAGGATTCATAAAATTCTTTGAAGAAGCCTCTGAGTATTTGGGCGAGTTCACTGAAAAAGCTGAAAAAGAGAGCAATATATTGATCAAAAGGATGGTGAGCGAATGAAGGTTTCAACTTTAGGGCCAAAAGGTACTTTTTCTCATGAAACTTCTTTACTCTTAGGCGCAGATGAGGTTTTATTCAAAAGAAGCATATGGGAAGTATTCAATGCAGTTGAGAACAGTGAATGTGAGGGGGGCGTTGTTCCCGTAGAGAATTCTCTTGTTGGAGGAGTATCCCAGACACTTGATAGCCTTATTGAATTCAATCTAAAGATTAACAAAGAGTATCTTTTACCTATTCACCATAATCTTGCATGTTGGGGGGAATTGGAAGATATCGAAGTGTTGTATTCTCATAGTCTCACTCTTTCACAATGTGAAAAATTTGTCAGAAACTATATGCCAAACGTCGAAATACATGAAACTTCTTCAAATGCAATTTCGGCAATTGAACTTTCAAATAGAAAAGATAATCGATACGCAGCACTTATATCTGAATTTGCCGCTGAAATCTACAATTTAAGGCTATTGAAAAAAGATGTACAAGATGAAAAACTCAACTTCACAAGATTTTTTGTTGTTGGCAATCAAAGCACACTGCCAACTGGAAAGGATAGAACTAGCATTGTAGTATCTCCAAGTGTTAATAGGCCGGGAGTTTTATACTCTGTTATAAAACCTTTTTATGACGCTGGCATTGACATGACTAAAATCGAGTCAAGACCTTCAAAGAAGAAAATGGGAGAATACATTTTTTTCATTGATTTTAAAGGCCACACCAAAGATAAGAAAATTAGTCAGACTCTAAAAGAACTATCTTCGATTTTTTCTGTTAAAGTTTTGGGGTCTTATCCTAGGGCATATTAGAGATTTCCTTTTTATTATTTAATATAATTATTTTAAAAATAAAAATTAATTAGAATAATTTAATGTCCATTCCGGAGATTTTGGAGGATTTGAACTTAGTAACTCTCTCCATTTTTCATCGGTCAATCTGTCACTCATCGGATGCTTAAATTCATAATAGCTCATCACTGGGCCAGCACCTAAAAAGGTCCTACCTTGCGGGGTCTTGTATGCAACTAGAATTATGTCGACGTATCCAACCCCCTCTTCAAGAACCATTTGGGTATTTCCATCTGTATGGACATCTGCAACTATTGTTGTCTTTCTTGCATTCTCTTCCACACTGTAGATAGAACTGTTTAATAGGTCTCCAAAGTTCTTTATGAAATCATAGTCGTCTTGGGTTAACTCTTCTGCCTTTAGTTCTTTTTCAGATATTTTAACTAATCTTTCCAATAATTTTTCAAGGTTTTGCAGCCTAGATCTTGAATTGTCGTCTAGAACTCCCATATCTTCAAGACCTCTATTTGTCATTCTAGTTAAGGCAAGAAGCCTATTATAAAATTCTGGAACTGGTTCAACATATCCTGTGACTTTTTCTTCTTCTGGGGGCAGAGCAGTTCTTTCTAACATTGTGTAACTTTGCTTTGCATACAAAATTGTATCATGTCTTAGTTCAGTCCACGAAGCAAGTGATGTGGTCAACTCTTTGTCTTGCCATGCATCTGTCTGCATAAATGTTGGATATCCTTCATTGTAATCTCTATTCAGTGATTTTAGGGAATACAACCAAGACCAGTAAAGATTTCTATTCCAATCTTGAATGGAGAAGGAATCAAACTCTTTTTTTAATTCAGTAATCTGTTTGTCGTAGTCTTTGTAGTTTGAATCGTCTAAAGATTCGAGTAAATAGCCTGCCCTATCTGACCCCATTATATACATAACGTCAAGGCCTCTAGGGAAGCCTCTTATAGGTCTTCCAGCACCAGATATAACAAACGTGAATGGTTTAGGAGTTTTATCCTCGAGATATTCTTGTGTATAGGTACCAACGAGATTAGAGAAAATATATGAATCTGGTACGAATCGCTGCCCCATTAATCTAAATCCTTTTGTATTTTCTAGACATTCATCTGCTTGCTCTGATGAAAAAGGTGGATTGATAATACAGTTACCTGTTCCGCCATATATTTTTGGCGAAGAGTATTCTGCAAGTTTAATTTTGATTTTATCTGTAGTTTCAGAGTTTAATGACTTTGGATTAAATTCATTGCCAAATACAAACCCAATTGCTTCAAGGTACTCATAGGGGCCTAAATCATCTGAGAATCCAACATAGAACGAGGTCACCCCATATATTCTATTCCATTTAGTCAAGAGATCATTTTCCAAGGCAAGATTGTAAGAAATTAGTGATGCCTGAATAGTCTGTATTCTTGCATCATATGTTGAGAGAAGAGCTTTACAAGGTGGGATTTCGGGACAATCCTTTCCAGGTTCAACTTGATCTGTTCCCTTAAGAATCATTGAAATCCTTCCATACCACATCATTGCTTTGAAATAGTTCTTTAGTTTTTCAGACCTAGTATAATGGCCTCTGGGCAGATACTGAGAATAGTCTTCATTATATATGAAAAGAGGCGATTTAGAAAACCCTTCATGCGCTTCTATAAGCTTTAGTTCCTTTTCAACATCTGATTTAACAAAAAATGGAACAGAAAAAGAGTATTTTGTCAATTCTTCTTCTTTGAAATACGAATCTCCACATTTCCACTCCTCTTTGTAAGGACAGATTTGATCTTCTTTAGGGGAAAGAAGACTTAAGGCAACCGATAGATATACTATATTTCTTCTTGAAGCTTCCTTTAATTCTCCATCAAAAGAATTATAGTCGTTAATTGATTTCTCCAATAGTTCATTTGATATGTTCCAAATGTCATCATAGAACTCTTTTTCTTCTATCTGTCTAAGAGTTTCATCAAATTGTATATGGTAAACATGGAGGAGTGAATCTGAAGTTATAAATATTGGAACTTCATAATTTTTTAGAGTTTCATAAGGCGCAGTTATATACTCTTCTTTTGAATTAAATGGATTTTTAATTACTATAAAACCGTTCTTTTTTATTAGGAATAGGTCCTTTTCATCTAAATTTAGTTTAGATTTTACATCTTCGTAATTGTAAATATCTTTTTCGTTTAGAGGTAAGTTATATTGAGGAGCATCTGGAACGATGGGTATATCGTCCAATTTGTAGTATTGATAAAAATCTCTATTCTCCATCTTTATGTTTGTTGGGTCTAAAGTTTTAATATCTGTCGCTTGATCTTTTACATCATTTGAGTTATCTGTGCATCCAATTAGTAGAAATGAGATTATTAAACAAACGCTAATTATTTTTGTTTTCATCGTCTACTTTTTGTTTTTATGTTATAAATAAGTTTTGATAAGATTCAATTTATTTTGAACTCTTTTTTGTAAATTTATTGAAACTAACCCAAAAAACTTAAATATTGACATTGTTTTTGTGGGTTAAGGGCAGTTAGCTCAGTCTGGTAGAGCAGTAGACTCTTAATCTACGGGTCAGGGGTTCGAATCCCTTACTGCCCGCCAATAACTTTTCTGGCGGTTAATTTTGAATTAGGGTGTTGTTTGGGGCTATTTAAATTATCCCTATTCTTCTTCAGAGTATTCGATTTTTTACAGACCATAAAAAACAAATAGTATGAAATATAAAATAAAGAGCATGCCTTTGAAATTTGAAAAACTTGCATATATCTTAAATGAATTAGAAAGTACTTCCTCAAATCAGAAAATGGAAAAAATAATGGCCGATTTTATCAGAGAACTCTCTCCCGATGATATTGAATATGTTTCTTATATGTTAATTGGAAGAATTTCCCCTATTTACAAAAGTATTAAAATCGGAATGGCCGAAAAAATGATATTGAAAAGTATATCAGCCGCAACTGGTAATAACGAGGAAAAGGTAAAAAAACTGTTTAGTAAACTGGGCGATTTGGGTTTGGTGGCGGAGCAATTAAACAAAAATAAGAAATCTGATTTAACAATAAAACAAGTTTTTGATACCCTATATAAAATCGCATCTGAAGAGGGGGCTGGAAGTAAAGAAAAAAAGAAGGGGATACTCTCTTCTTTATTGAAAAACTCTTCTAAAATTGAAAGTAAGTATATACCAAGGATAATTATGGGAAATTTAAGAACTGGCGCAAGTGATAAAACTCTTTTGCATGTTTTAGCGGATTTGTATGCCCACGGAAAAAAAGATAGGAAAAAGATTGAACATGCATATAACATTTGTCCGGATATTGGTTTGATATCGAAGGAGATCTCAAAAAAAGGACTAGAATCAATAGAAAAAATAAATATTGTTATTGGTAAACCAATCCAGATGATGCTTGCCCAGAGAGTAAAAAAAATAACTTTGATCGAAGATAAAATGTCTTTTCCTATAATTTGCGAGGAGAAATATGATGGCGAAAGGGTACAGGTACATTATGATGGTAAAAAAATAACTCTATTTAGCAGGAGATTGAGTGATATATCCAATCAATTCCCAGATGTTTCATCGGCCTTGAAGGATGTAATTGAATCAGATAAATTTATTGTAGAAGGGGAGATAGTCCCTATTTCTGAAGACGAAACACTATTACCCTTCCAAAAATTAATGCAAAGAAAAAGAAAGGAAAATGTAAAAGAGTATGTCAAAAAAGTACCTGTTAGAATTTATTTATTTGATTTACTCTACTTAGATGGTAAATCTCTTTTAAAAACTTCTTATCCAAAAAGGCGTAAATCTTTGAGGGGAATACTAAAGAAGTCTGAAATAGTAAAACTTGCAAATGGAAAAAAATGCAGGGATACTGATTGCATTGAGGATTTTTTCAATTGGTGCATAGAGAATGGTTCAGAAGGGATAATCGCCAAAAGCTGTAAAGAAGATTCAATTTATACAGCAGGAGCACGAGGGTACAACTGGATAAAATGGAAACAGGAATATCAGGAGATGGTAGATACTTTTGATCTTGTTGTAGTTGGGGCATACTACGGCAAAGGTAAAAGAAAAGGAAGCTATGGCTCTCTATTGTGTTGTGTTTATAATAGTGGAGAGGATATATTTGAAACATTCTGTAAGCTTGGTAGCGGATTCACCGATGATATTCTAGATAATTTTAATGAAAAATTTAAAAAATATAAAATTGACCATAAACCTGCCAGGCTTTCTATTAAAGACAATATTGAACCGGATGTTTATTTCAATCCTGAAATTGTCATAGAAGTATTAGGAGCACAAATTACTGAAAGTCCTAGCCATACTACTGGAGGGGGTTTAGCTTTAAGATTTCCAAGGTTTAAAAAATATAGAGATGATAAGAAACCAGAACAAGCGACAACCACAAAGGAAGTAACTGAGATATACTCTAGTTAGTTTTATTTTTTAAATGTTCTCTTTAATTCTTTTATTTCTTGGGTATTTATAATATCTCTCTTTTTGGCCCATCCTCTTCTTGCAACAGCAACACCAAGAGTGAAATATTTTAACTGATCTTGATTATGGGCATCGGTTCCGATAGAAAGTTTAACATCTTTTTCTATTGCAAGTTTAACATTATAATCATTTAAATCCAAACGCTCGGGGTATGCATTTATTTCCATAATTACATTATTGTCCGATGCAGCTTTCAAGACTTTTTCCATATCTATAGATATTTCTTTTCTCTTGTTAATAAGCCGACAAGTAGGATGCCCAATTATGTCCACCTTTCCGCCTTTAATTGAATTGACTAATCTCTCAGTCATTTCTTTTTTATTCATTCTTAATGATGAGTGTATGCTTCCAATTACTAGATCAATCTCATCAATAATCTCGTTGCTGATGTCTATAGAGCCGTCTTTTTCTATATTTGCTTCTACACCCCGAAATACATGGATATCTTTGTTTTTTTCTTGAATTTTTTCAATCTCTGCCATCTGTTTTCTAAGATTTTTTATTTTCATACTTTTAGCTATTTTTAAATTTCCAATATGGTCAGTAATTGCTATAAACTTGTGCCCAAGTTTTTTAGCTCCTGTTACCATATCTTCAATTGAATCCTTTCCATCACTCCAATTACTATGAACATGAAGATCCCCTTTAAGATCTTTGTAATCTATAAGCGAGGGTAATTTTTTTTCAATGGAAGCCTTTATCTCGCCTCTGTTTTCCCTTAGTTCTGGAGGAATCCAATCAAGTGACAAAGTTTTATAGATATTTTTTTCATTTTTTGATTCTATTTTCTTTTTTCCTTCAAAAATTCCATATTCATTCAACTTGTAACCTTTTTTTATAGCAATTTTTCTCAAAGCTACATTGTGATCTTTGCTACCCGTAAAGTATTGAAGTGCTGCACCAAAACTATCCTCCTCAATAATCCTCAAATCAACCTGTATGCCACCACTTATTAGAACAGATACCTTTTTCTCACCTTTAAGTAAAATCTTTGTAACATCTTTAATATCGATAAATGTTTTAATTAGTTTAGCATTATTTTTTGTCGTTGCTAATATATCTATGTCTCCTACGGTTTCTACCTTTCTTCGGATTGAGCCAGCAAGCTCTATTCTTATAGCATCGCTTTTAATATCTTCAACTATCTCGTTAGCAATTGGAAGTATATATCCTAGTAGATGTCTATCCCCTGTTTTTCTTGCAAAATCTATATTTTCTAAAATCTTCTTTTCAATAGTTTTACCAAAATTTTCAATCTTACTTATTTCTCCTTTTTCAGCCGCTTTTTCAAGATCATCTAAATTTTCAATCCCAAGTTTCTTATGAAGTAAATTTATTCTTTTAGGCCCTAAGCCCTCAACTCCAGAAAGAGACTCTATATCCACAGGAGTTTTTTTCTTTAGCTCTTCCAATTTTTTTACTTTACCAGTTTCTATAAATTCAATTATTTTTTTTTTAATACTTTCTCCGATACCGGGGATATCTTTTAAGTTATCTCCTTTGTATATATCTTCTATATCTTCCCCAAGATCCCTTATATTTCGTGCAGCCTTTCTATACGCACGGGGTTTAAACTGCACATCATCCATCTCTAATAAATCTGCAATTTCATCCAGAATGTCTGCAATTTCAGAATTTTTCATCAAAATATCTATATTAAAACAAAGTTTATATATTTAATTACATAAACCTATGGGCCAGTTAATAACAAAGTTTTTGGAAGACAGGCAGATATAAAAGAGAGAATATTTGAAAATCTTAATTTAAACTGATTATTTAAATAAAGTCATCATATAAATTAAAATTTAAATGGCCCCGTCTTTAATCTAGTGGCCAGAGATTCAATGTCTTATAGCATACCAATTCTTCTTGCGAGAATATTTTGTATTAACTAAGCACCAAAATGTTGCCCAATTACAAGACCAAATTAGAAATCGATATTTTAGGGTCAAAAACATGATTATTAATTATTTTTTTGTAGTGCCCAGCCTATAACAATCCCTAAAGCAATTCCTCCTCCAATACCAATTGATAAACCCATAGCAATATCCCTTACAATAATCCCAATAATAATCCCAATAACTGCCCCTAAGACAAAACCGATAGCAACACCCATTTCCATTTTGTTCATAATATACCCAGAATACCTTTGAATAAGCCCATTTAAATTTTTAACGAATAAATCCTGCTAGCTATACGTCTTTTATTTTGAAATAACACCAATTTCTATTTCACTTTCATTTAGGATTTCTTCAAATAGGGAACTATTCCATTTGCAACCTGGATCTGGAGCCATATAATCTCCATAGTAAGCATATGCTCTTGCCCTACATCCTCCGCAGTAGTGTCTGTAATCACATTTTCCACAGTTTCCCTTAACAGCTTCTTTATTCCTTAAATTGTTAAGTACTTCATTCTCATCCCAAATCTTCTCGAAATCATCTGTTAAGATATTGCCTATAGTTATAGGCATAAATACGCATGGGTCGATATCTCCGTTAGCCCTTATGGCGCAGTATAGTCTTCCTGCACCACAACCACCTATGAATTCAGATATCTTTTCTAATGGGCCCACCTTAGGTGTGTTAAAAAAGTGAGTTGGAATAAACTCTTTTTCGCTACCCGTTTCTTCTTGCAAGGCGACTCTGCCAAATTGGGGCGCAGTAGAAACAATCTCAAGATTTATGCATTTGTTTTCTTTGTACAAGTACCTTAGAAGATTTTCCCTATCTTCTGGAGCTATATCGTTTTTTGCAATAAATTTGCCTCTGCCAGTTGGAATAAAATTATAGCTTATTATGGACTGAGCCCCAAGACCTTGAACAAATTCTATCAGTTCGGGTACATCTTCAAGATTGTCTTTGGTAATTGTTGTAGCCACGCTTGTATATATCCCAGCTTCTACAACATTTTTTATACCCTCAACAGTTCTATCAAAAGCTCCGTTTACACCTCTGAACATATCGTGAGTATACGCATCCTTTCCATCAAGGCTAATCTGCACATTCCATACTCCAAAATCTTTTAGTTTACTAGCAACCTCTTTTGTTATCAAAGTTCCATTTGATGCAACAGAAACCGCCATTCCGATGTCCGTGCAATATTGCAATATTTCAAAAAAATCTTTTCTCATCAGAGGCTCTCCGCCTGAAAAAGCTATAAGTGATATTCCAGAGTCAAAAAGTTTGTCAATTCCGATTTTTACCTCTGAAAAACTAAGTTCCTTTCGCATACCCATTCCAGATCCAGAATAGCAGTGTTTGCAATTCAAGTTGCACTTATTTGTAATATCCCAAACGACTAAAAATGGGGCTCCAGAAACAAAAGATTTTCTTACTCCAAATTTGGATATGCCTTTTAACACACTTAAAAGCCCCCTTTCAAAAAGATCTAATTGAAAAGTATCGATTAAGGCATCTTTAGATATGCCGAGAGCTTTTATAGTTTCGTCGAGAATTAATCCTAAACTTTTCGCCGAAGCCTTACACTTCAAACATGCGTCTTGTCGCTTACCCAAATAGATATCTAAACCAACTTCTAAATATGATTTTCGATCAACTGGGCATTTACTGGCCAGTTTACCAACAATTTCTTTTGAAATAGGATTGTTAGCTATTGATCCAAGAAGGGTAGCTGTATCAAATAACTTCATTCTTACACCTTCTTACTACTTACTATTAGTTAAGTAAATATTTAAGTTTATTCCTAATTATAACTAAAAGTTATTAAATAATTAAAAAAAATTCCTATAAATTATATTTTAAGTATATTTTTTATAGACAATCCATAAATTAATTATCGTCAATAGTAAATAAGTAAATATTTAAAATCTACAGTGTTTTTAAATATAAAATAAAATAATTAATAACAGTATCGTAGAGTTTTTTAATTCTTTTAGAATTTCAATATCTTTCTTCACTTTTCTGTAGTTTATTTTTGTTAAAACTGAAATCTCATTGGCATCCAAAAATCCTTGATGTCTGTTCATCAATTCAATAACTTTAGTATCCATATTACCCGCCTTAACAGGATTTAATCTGAATAAAAAGTCTATATCCTTTGATAAAGCGGAAGATAGTATTTATGATTTCTAAAATGTCCAACATCTTCATTTATACTTAAGATTTTATTAAATTACTATCCCTTAACTATATTTTTGTTTACTATTTTAATATTAATTGATTTTTTATTACTTAATTTTATAGTATGACTTAAATATGCTTATATTTTCTTTCTTTTATGATAACTTGGAAAGATTTTGAAAAAGTAGAGATGAGGGTCGGTAGAGTATTAGAAGTTAATGATTTTCCTGAAGCAAATAATCCTTCTTATAAATTAATCATAGACTTTGGAGAATACGGCATAAAAAAATCTAGTGCACAAATTACAAAACTTTATGAAAAAGAGGATTTATTGAATAGGCAGGTCGTAGCTGTTACTAACTTTCCCCCTAAACAGATTGCAAACTTTATTTCTGAATGCTTGGTCTTGGGTGTTGTATTGAATGCGAAGGAAGTTGTCTTATTGCAACCTGATCGAGAAGTCAAGGAAGGGTATAGGATTCTTTAGGGCTTTACTACTATTGATTATCAATATTGTATTATTTATTGCTAACCAATAACTTTATATATAGATGTCAATATAGTTATTATTGTCAATCAACATTGACAAAAACCTATCCGTTAGTAGGGATCTTGGAGCAGATTCCTGCATATAAAACTCCAATTACGATGATGGGGGAGAAATCCCCCTGAGTATATTTATCTTCTATTATTTTTTAAGTTAAATGTCGATAAATTAGGATTACCTACACGGCGATATTATCGGTTAATACCGAAAAGTTTATATATGATTGCCTTAAAATATGTTTGTTTGAGTATATTATTTTTTAGTAATATCACTAAAAAGCATATATTCAAACGAGTTGATTAAGTCGATTGACTTTTTCAAATATAAAATGGAGGAAAAAACAATGTCTGGAATTGGATATTTTGGTCCAAAGAGAAAGCCCGGATACGAAGAGCAGCCTTCAATCAACCCACAGTTCTTAAAACTAAGACTACCATTCTACCACTACCCAATCGAGTATCAGGACTTTATCCAAGGAATGATTTTGGCATGTGTACCTTTGGGTATCACGGCAACTATGGTGCCTACACTAGGAATACCAATTGAAATAGCAGTTTTAATGGTAATGATAAACAACTTTTTCTATCTATGGCACACTTCTTTTGGTGACCCATCAGTAGCCGGTTGGATTACACCTGGTATACCAATTTATGTCGCTTACTTTGAGACTTTCTCAAAGGATATCGTTGGCCCCAGCGGGGTTTATATAGAGAGGATGCAAGCATTGATTGCAGTTCAGCTTGTGCTAGCTATAATCTTCTTAGTACTAGGAGTCTCTGGTGCAGGTAGAAGCTTTGTAGATCACATTCCAAAATCAATCACTGCAGGTATTCTTTTAGGTTCTGGTCTAGCATCTCTAGAGAGGATCTTTAACCCAGCACAGCCATTCGTAAAGGACTTACCAGTATCATTCCTAGTATCTGCGTTCTTGTCCCTATTCCTATTGTTCTCTAAGAGGGCAGTACAATGGAGGAAGAGTAACAAGATATTTGCTTGGCTCGCAGGTTTCGGTATAGTGCCTGGATTCGTTATAGGTTACATCCTCGGAGTTATCACCGGTGAAATCAAGGTCGATATGGCAAAGATTACCTCAAGAGCATTGATTGAAATGCCATGGGGAAGAATGATAGATGAAGTGTCTGTCTTTGGTGTCGGATGGCCATCAGCTACCCTTATAGGTGCCGGTGTCGCTGTCGCTATAGTCGCATACATCATTGCATTCGGAGATATCATCGTTCTAAAGGCCTTAATCAAACAGGCCGACGAAGCAAGACCAGATGAGAAACTACTTGTCCACATCGGAAGAAACCACATCATTACAGGATGGAGGAACTTATTCCAGGGTCTCTTCTTACCATACTTGCCATTACTAGGTCCACAGTGGACCGGTGGTCAGGCGTTGGTAGTACAGAGATA